>JAFXRX010000101.1 GCA_017526045.1 Opitutales bacterium | reverse complement strand
CTTCGCTGTCCAGAAGCGCGGCTGCCGCATGCAAAACCCCGACGCATTCGAGAGCCGCCACCGCCATCAAAATGCCCAGGAAAAACAGAATGGTGGGCATGTCTATACGCGTCAGGATAAACGGAATTCTGCGCATGCTTTGCGATACGCTGCGCTTGAACATATTGTAGACTACTTCCGAAAAAATCCACAGCGCGCCGAGCGAGAGCAGTATGCCCATAAACGGCGGCAGATGCGTAATCGACTTGAATATCGGCACAAAAATCAAGCCGCCCACGCCGAATATGAAAAACATGAGCCTGAATTTAAACGGCAGCTGGTGCTCCGCCTCCTCGTAGGTTTCGACCTCGTTTTGCGACGCGTTGCCCTTGATTTTGAAAGTCAAAATGGCAAGCGGGACGAGCATCGAGACAAGAGAGGGCAAAAAGCAGTGCTCCAAAAGCTTCGCGCTCGTGACGTTTTCGTTTATCCAAAGCATGATTGTAGTGATGTCGCCGATGGGCGACCACGCGCCGCCGCTGTTGCAGGCGATGACCACAACGCCGCCAAAAATCCACCTGTCCTGCCTGTCGTTTAGCAGCTTTCGCATCAGCATTACCATGACAATCGCCGTCGTCAAATTGTCCAATACCGACGACAAGAAGAACGAAAGAAACGCAACAATCCAAAGAAGCTTGCGCTTGTTTTTTGTAGTTATGCGCTTTGTGATGATTGCAAAGCCGCCGTGCGCGTCGATAAGCTCGACGATTGTCATCGCGCAAAGCAGGAAGAACAGAATGCTTGCGATGTCGCCCAGGTGCCCCAGAATTTGGTAGTTGCCCACAAAGCGCGAGACCTGCTCGGAGAGCGGGTTTTTAATAAGCTCGGGGTGGAGGTTGAGGAAGAAGTCGAAGCTTTCCCTGTTGATTTCGGCAATGCGCGCGTCGCCCAAAAAAACGTACATCGTCCACAAAACCACCCCCAAAGCTATAGCCGTCGCGGACTTGTTTATCCTAACCCTATGCTCCATGGCTATCATAATATAGCCGAGCATAAAAATGGCAACCATTGCAGTAATCATACAAAAATCGCAGTTTTAAATTCCCCAAAATAAAAATAAAGCGGCGATTTAAGCAAAACACCATGGTACAGTCAAGTTTAAGATGCAAAATTTTAAGTTTGAGCCCGCCAAAAATCTCGATTTTTTGAAGTAAAAACATTGACGCAGGCGAGGCAAAATCTTTTAATTTTCAAAAAAAAATAAACTGTATTTCATTCCGAAAATGATATTCAAAATTTTGCTTTCCATAATCAAAATCGCGCTTTGGACAATCCCCGCGTGCTTCGGGATTGCAATGCTCATAAGAAGCCGCGAATCCTACGAGGACTCTTTTGTAAGGTCAACCCTGCGCCAAAACGGAATGTCGATTGAAAGATACATAAGAATGTTCAGGCTTTTGGGGTTTTTTTTATTCCTGCTTGCCGCGGCGATTTTTTACTACTTCCACCTCCACGAAAACATCCCCTCCGTAAACCAGGAAGTCGAGGAATTTTTCAAGAGCGAAAATTCGGCGATATTCCGGACTGCGATGCTGCTAAGCGGCGCAATAGCAATCCCCACAAGAATGGGCTCGACGCGCTTCCCGGGCAAACCGCTGGCGCGCCTGGGCTCAAAGCGCGTCCTGGAGCATGTCTACGAAAAATGCCTCGCCTCCAAAAACGCGCAGGCGGTTTTCATTTTGACAGACAGCCCGGAAATCGACGCTTTCGCAAAAACAATCGGCGCAAAATGCATTATGACCAGCCCGCAGTGCCAAAACGGCACGGAAAGAATTGTCGAGGCCCTCGAAAAAATAAACGCGGAATTTATCGTGAACGTGCAGGGCGACGAGCCCTTCATACCCCCTTCATTAATCGACTCGATTTTTGAAATACGCGCAAAGACAAACTGCGAAATCGCAACGGCGGCGACCCCCATAACCGACCCCGAAGAGCTCTTCAACCCAAACAACGTAAAGGTTCTGACAAACGCCGCGGGGCAGGTTATATACTTCAGCCGCTCCCCCCTGCCCTACGTCCGCGGCGAGGAAAACCCCGCAAAGTGGCTCGAAAGAAGAAAATATTTGAAACACATCGGCATTTACGGCTACTCGCAAAGCGCGCTGAAAAAATACGCGTCGCTGCCCAAAAGCTCGCTTGAGAGCTGCGAAAGCCTCGAGCAGCTGCGCTTCATCGACGCGGGCATACCCATGGCTTTGGTCGAAAGCGGCTACAAGGTTGTCGGCATCGACACGCCCGAAGATTTGCGAAAAGCCGAAGAAATGCTAAACCAAAAAAGCTGAAAATGAATTCCCAAAATTTTACGGACGCCGCAAGAAACGTGCTTTTAAGCGAAGCCAAGGCGATTGAGAGCCTCTCCAAAAGGCTCGGCAAAGAATTTGAAGACGCTGTAAACCTCATCCTGGGCCACAAGGGCAAGGTGATAATAAGCGGCGTCGGCAAGTCCGGCTGGATAGGCAGAAAAATGGCGGCGACCCTCACGAGTACGGGCACTCCCGCGGTGTTTCTGCACGCCTGCGAGGCCGTCCACGGAGACCTCGGCATCTACGAGGCGGGCGACCCCACCATTTTAATTTCAAACAGCGGCGCGACGAGCGAATGCCTGCGCATTATGCCCGTCTTAAAAAGCTTCGGCTACAAAAACATCGCGCTTGTGGGCAACCAGAACTCGCCCATGGCGCGCGACGCCGACATAACGCTCGACGCAAGCTTCGAAAGAGAGGGCGACCCAATCGGCATAGTGCCCACAACCTCCACGACAACCGCCCTCGCCTTTGCCGACGCAATCGCATGCGCGCTTATGGCGGCGCGCAATTTCTCCAAGGAGGACTTCGCCCGCTTCCACCCCGCAGGCCAGCTTGGGCGCAACCTTACTTACAAAGTCTCCGACGTCATGCAG
>JAFXRX010000100.1 GCA_017526045.1 Opitutales bacterium | reverse complement strand
GCGCAATATTTGCGTATATAAAAAAATATGTTCAATAGAATTTTCAAGACCCCCGAAACAAACAACGCAAAAACCGCGGCGGATTTTATTTTCGAGAACCTAAAGCCCTCCAAAAGCAATTTCATATTCGAGGGCGCATTTGTGCTGGCGCCCACAAACTCCGCGGCAAAAGCCGTCTTGAAAGAGCTCGCCTCCCGCGCGGAAGAGGAATTCGGCGGGGGGCTCGCGGGGCTCGAAGTCCTGACGCTCGAGGCTTTTTTAAGCGGGCTGTGCCGCAAATTTCCCTGCGCCAACTCCGTCGAAAGAATTTTCGCGCTGCGCTCCGCCCTTGACTGCTTTGAAAGCCTCCCCGCTCTATTCCCTAAAGGCATTGCAAAAAACCCGATGCCCGACAAATTTTTCGGGGACTTTTTGGCGGCGAAGTCGCTCTGCGCAAACGCGGGGCTAAGCGTCGCCGAAGCCGCGAAAAAAGCCGGAAAATACTTCCTCGATGAAGCCTCGCGCTGGCAAGAGCTTGCCGAGTTCGACGGCGAATACGCGCGCGCGCTTGGGCGCGCCTCTAAAATCGACCCTGCCGACGCCCTGCTAAAAGCCCTCGAAGGCGGCATTGCAGCCCCAAAAAAAATCTTTCTGGCGGGGATTGCGGACGCGCCGAAAATCTTTCGAATGCTCCTCGGCAAATTCGATGCTCAACAATGCGAAATTTTTTCCGTAATTTTTGCCGAGCCTTCTTTGGAAAATGAATTCGACGAATACGGCGCCCCAATCCCCAAAAAATGGACGGAAAAAGACCTCGAAATTCCCGGCGCCTCGATTTTTTTGGCGCCAAACCGCTCGGCGCAAGCCCAAATGATTGCGGCAGGCGCGGCGGAAATGGCGGCGGCGGCGCAAGCTTGCGCAATAGCCTGCGAAGAAGGCGAAAGCTCCATAGCAATATCCGAGGCTTTGCTGCGGCGCGGGTTGAAATCGTTCTCGCCCGAGGGCGAAAAACTCTCGCAGGGGGAGATTTTCGACTTTCTGGAGGCTCTCAAAAACTACTATTCAAACAGGGACCTCGACTCCGCAAAAGCCCTCGCGCAAAAATCCGCGCTCTTAAAATACCTCGAAAAAACGACGGGGAAAAAGCCCGCGGAAGTTTTGCAGGCTCTCGATTTTTACTCGCTTGAAAAATTATGCCCCGACATTGATTTCGCCCTGGAAAATTTCGGGGGCGAAGAAGGCGCGGGCGTCTTGAAGGCTCTTAAAAATCTGCTTGAAGACGGCGAAGGCGGGGGAAATTCGCAAAAAATCTCGCGCATTCTGCAGAGGGTTTTTTCGCAGACTTCAACCTGCGGCGGCAACATCCAAAAGCAGGCGGAAAATCTCCGCGAAACCCTCGCGCAAATCGAGGCGGCGGAAAACAAATTCGGGCATATTCTCGACATGCGCGAGACTATCGCCTCCCTCGCCAAATCCGCCGACATGCGCGTGTTCGCCGACGCCGCGAATGCGGACGAAATCCAGCTCAAAAACTGGATTGAAATTTTCTGGTCGAAAGAGCCCAATATTTTCCTCGCCGACTTCAACGACGGCCAAGTGCCCGAAAGCATCGCGGGCGACGCGCTTTTGCCAAATTTGCTGCGCGAAGAGCTGGGCATACGCGGGGCGAAGTCGAGGCACGCGCGCGACGCCTATTACCTGTATTGCATATTAAAGCCGCGCGCGCCGGGCGCCGTGAAAATCTGCGTTCCGCAAACCGACTTCAACGCAGACCCCCTGCGCCCCTCGCGCCTGCTATACCAAACGCGCAATCTTGTTGAAAGGGTAAACCGCCTCTTTGGCGAGGCGAAAAGCCCGAAGCATTCGAGCGCGTTTTCCGCGCCGTGGCAGTTCGCCCTGCCGAAAATGCAAATGCCCAAAACGCTGAACGCAACGGACTTTAAAACGTACATCGAAAGCCCCCTCAATTTCTACATCGAAAAAATTTTGAGGCTCAATTCTTTCGACCACCAAAAACGCGAGCCCGACGACAGGGACGTGGGCAACATTGTCCACGGCGTCCTTAAAAATCTGAAAGATTTCAAAGGCTGCGAAGAAGAAAAAATTTTCGCCTTCCTCAAAGGCAAATTCGAAGAAAGCTTTAGCAAGAAATACGGCGGCGGCTGCGGCGGCGTGCTAAAATTCCTGCGCGTTTTCCTGCTTTCGCGCCTGCGCGCGGCGGCGGAAGTCGAGGCAAGGCACAGAAGCGCGGGCTGGGAAACCATTTTTACGGAGACCGACCTGGGCAAGATCAACCCCGAAGCCGCGCTCGAAATAGAAGGCGTGAAAATAAACGCGAAAATCGACCGCATAGACTTAAACAAGGCAAAAAAAGAATACATGGTAATCGACTACAAGACCTCGTCTTCCGGCAAAAATCCGGAAGCCGACCATTACAAGAAAGCGGGGAAAGACCCCGGATGGGTAAACCTGCAGCTGCCGATTTACGCAATGTGCGCGAAAAAATTCTTCCCGGACGCGGCGGCGATTTCCACTGCGTATTTTGTTTTGCCCAACGCAAGCTCTGAAACCGAAATAAAGAAGTGGGAAATAAAAGAAGACCAGCTTGGCGGCGCGGAGGAAAAGGCAAAAGAAATCGTAAAAGACATCAAAACAGCCTTCAAGAACGGCTCTTTCGAGGCGGGAAGCAAAAGTCCGCTTGCAAAATACAATCCGGAGCTTTTCGGCTTCATGGCAAAAAACAAATCTTCATTTTTTAAATTTGGGCAATGAAAAAAATAATCTTTAACAACGAACGCACAATGGCAAACGCGGGGGCGGGCAAAACCTTCGCGCTGACAAACCGCTTCATCTCCCTCGTTCTGGGCGGCGCAAAGCCCGAAGAAATATGCGCGCTGACATTCACCCGCAAGGCGGCGGGCGAGTTCTTCAACAAGACCATAAAAAAGCTCGCAGACGCCGCGGCCTCGGACAAAGCCGCGGACGAGCTTGCCAATAACCTCGCCGAAATCGCGCCCGAACTCAGGCAAACCACGCGCGAAGAATTCGAAGAGGCTCTCGAAAAATTTGTGAAATCCTCTCCGCGCCTGCGCCTCGAGACAATCGACGCGTTCACCGCAAACTTCGTAAAATTTTTCGCGGCGGAGCTCGGCGTAAACGAAAGCGTTACGATTTTGGACGATTTTGCCGAATCTAAAATCAAGGCGCGCGCCCTCATGCTCGCCATCCAAAAGTCCGCGCAGAAGGAAAATTTCGCGAGATTTGCCGAAGTCATCAAAGAGGCGAACAACGGCTCAAACGAGAAAAAAATACTCTCTTCAATCGAAAAAACTAGAAACGAAGCCCACGGCGCGTTTATAGAAATCCCCGACGAAAACAAATGGGCGGGCATGCCGCCAAGCGGGAAAATTCCCCCCAAAAAATGGGACGAAAAAAAGTACGGCGAAAACATAAAATCTCTGGAAATTGAATTTAAAAAAAGCCTCGCCGCCCTGGAAGAAACGGCAGACCCTGAAAAAATTGTAAACACTGCAAAAAAAGCCTATAAAAGCATTTTGGACTTTTTTGAAAAATCTTCGCCTGAAAGGCTGGCAGAAGCCGGAAAGATTATCGAAAAGATAATCGCGAATTTTTCGAAAAACCAGACATCCGCGGGCGAACATGAATATTTCAGGAAAAATATTCCCATTGAGGGGAAAGCCGCGGAGCTGGTTGACGAAAATTTGGCAATGCTTTTTTGGGCGCACGTCGGCGCGGCGGACGCAGCGACAAAGTCGATTTACAAAATCATTTCGGAGTACGACGAAATTTACGACGAACTCGCGCGCAAACGCGGCCTCATGAGCTTTGGCGACATGACAATGTCGGTCGCAAAAAAAGAGAACCTCGACAAAAAGGAGCTTGTTGAATTCCGCTTCGACTCGAAAATAAACCACTGGCTCTTCGACGAATTCCAGGACACTTCCAGAATGCAGTGGAAAATTTTCGAGAATTTGATTGAGGAGGCGGTGGGGAACTCCGACGGGACAAAGACTTTTTTCTACGTCGGCGACGCAAAGCAGGCCATCTACGCATGGCGCGGCGGCGACGTCTCGCTCTTCGATGAAATTCTGGAAAAATTCAAGGGCAACATCGTCCAAAAGCAAAAGGCGGACTCCTTCCGCTCGTGCAGGGCGATAATCGACGCCGTAAACAAAATTTTCGGGGACTTTGAAAATATTTCAAAACAATACGGCGCGGCTGCCGCCGAAAAATGGAAGAAGATTTGGCAGGAGCACAAAACCGCGGAAATAATCCAGAAAAACTGCGGCGAAGTCACAATGCAAATTTTGCCAAAGGCGGATAAAGACTGCGTAAAAGAAAACATAGCCGATGCGGTTTGCGATTACATAATAAAAAACAACCCCATTCCAAAAGACCTTACGTGCGCGGTGCTCGTGCAGAAAAACGAATTTGCCGAAGAAATTATCGAGAAAATCCGCGCCCGCGACGACGCAAAAAAACTCAACATCCGCGCCGCGGGCGAGCTCGACATAAAAATCGCGCAGGACAACATCGCAATCCCGCCCATGTACGCGATGCTCAAAGCGGCAGCCCACCCCGCCGACAAGCGCTCGCTCGAATTCGCAAAAATGTCGCCGCTAAGAGACATCTTGGCGGGCGAAAACTGGCGGGGCGGATTGATTTCAAAAATATCGTCGCTGGGCTTTGCGCAGGCAATGCAAACTCCCGCAAAAATTTTGTCGGCTGCGGCGGGCGGCGACGCTTTCACGAACCTGCGCATCCGCCAATTTCTGGAGGCTGCAAGGCTTTTCGACGACGGCCAAAACAGGAATATCGACGATTTTCTGGACTTCATATCCGCCTATAAAATCCGCGAGGGCGCGGCGTCGGACACAATACAGGTAATGACAATCCACAAGGCAAAGGGGCTGGATTTCGACATCGTAATCCTTCCTCAGCTCGGCAACGAAGGCGGCCACTATTCAAAATTGGGCAGAAACAAAAAATCTGTTTTCGTCCTGCCCGAAAAAAATATCTGCGAAATGGACGAGAAGTTGAAAGGCGCATACCAACACATCGAGGACGAGAAAAACTTCGAGCAGCTTTGCAAGTTCTACGTCGCCATGACGCGGACAAGGCACGCAATCCACATGATTTTGCCGTTTGTAAAAAGCGAAACTTGGAAAGATGAAAATGAAATCAAGCACAACTTCTCATACTTGTTGCGCAAGGAATTTTTAAGCGCGGCTAAAAGCGAAAACGACGACGCCGAAATTAACCTAAACTGCTCCGAATTAAACGATCCCGAATGGCAAAAGCACACCCTCGAGGAAGAAAAAAAGAAGAAAGCCGCGCACGCAAAAGCCCCCGAAGAAGGCGGGCAAGAAGCCTATTTATGCCCGCAATTCGACGAAAAAGAGCATCCCCAAACCGAATTTTCCTTCGACTTCCTAAACCGCTCAACGGCGAATTTGACGGGGCTTGCGGCGCACTCGATTTTCGAAAATCTTGCGCCTAAAACCCCGCTTTCCGACGCCGCAAAAAAAGCCGAAATTCTCTACGCCGGCTGCCCCGAAAATTTTGCCGACGCGCTTGCGGAAGTCAAAAAAGCCCTCGAAAACCCGCAAATAAAAGAGGTTTTCGAATGCGAAGATTTCCTCGCGGAGCTGCCCTACGCCGCGGAAATCGGCGGCAAAATCGAAATCGGCAGGATAGACCGCGTAAACTTCTTTGAAAACCGCGCGAGGGCGGAAATTATCGACTTTAAAACAGACGCCGCAACGCCCGACCAGCTCCTTGAAAGGCATTCCGCGCAGCTCGAACGCTACGCGCTCGCGCTTTCGAAAATGTCGGGTATCGCGCCGGAAAACATCGCGCTTAAAATTCTTTCCACGCACAACGCAAGCCTAATAGAAGTCAAAGCCTGGCGGCGCTCAAAACTCTGAAAACTTCGCCCATGTGCGCGGGCGACACAAGCTCGGCAAGCGCGCGCTTTTGCGCCGAAAATACGCCCGCATTTTCGACGACGCTTTTCAGCGTCCGCGGGGAATTTTGCATAAAAAACGCCCCCTGCGAAACGCAGCTTGCGCCCTCAAAACCGAAGGAGGAAAGAATGTCCAAAAAAGGCTCGATTGGCGGGCTGAAAGTGATGTCCGAAAACGGCGCGTTAAAAAAGATGTCGGAAGAGGCGCGGTGTTTGAAGTAGGAGCGCGCCGTGCCGTTTTCGAGGCTTAAAATTTCGCCCGCAAGGCGGAAATAGTCGGCGAAAATCAACACCCCGCGCCAGTTTTGGGCGCAGATTTTTTCAAGCAAGGCGAGAGCGTCGAAAGAAAAATCCAAAACAAAGCCCTCCGGCGCGCCCGCAAAATATTTTTTCAAAACTTCCGCCTCGCAATCGGGCGATTTTTCGAGGGAAATTTTTATCCCCCCGCCCCCGCCGAATGCGCAATGCGTCTTGAAAATTTCGCCGCCTTTAAAAACAAACCTGTCGAATGGCTGCGCGTCCAAAAGCTCGTTTGAAAACACGAACAAATTTCCGCGCAAGCCGGTTTTCTCCCCGACGCGGATAACCCGCGAATTTTCAAACAAATTCAGCTCGGGCTCCGCGCCTATTTCGCAAAATCCAAACTTTTCTCCGCCGAAATATTTTTCTGCGATATTCCCAAAGGCCTCCTGCAAAAGCGAAGAAAAAAGCTGCGCATTCAGGGTGGAAGACGTGTAAAAATCTCCGCGCTTGCCGACCCTTTTTTGTTTGCGCATGTAGTAGCCGAACTGCGGATTGTACAGCGCCTCGCGCACGAAGCGCGAAAGCGGCACAGCCCCGCCCTTTGTCAGGTTAAAAAAATATTCCGAAAACTCGCCCATAAAAAACGCGCACCCATAAAAGATGCGCGCCAAAAAAATTGCAAATAAAAACTATGCCTTGATTGCAGCCATCGCCTCGCGCGCAAGGCGCTCAATTTCCGCGAAGTTGCCGCTGTTGATGACGTCGGGCTTTGCAAGCCACGAGCCGCCGACCGCCGCAATGAGCTTGTCGGAAAGAATTTCCTTTACGTTCGCGCAGGTTATGCCGCCAAGCGGGATGAACTTTACGCCCAAGTGCTTGTATGGAGCCGCCATGGCGTTTAAGTGCTTCAAGCCGCCCGTCGTGCCCGCGGGGAAGAATTTAAGAAGCGTGCAGCCGAACTCCAATGCCATTTCGATTTCCGAAGGCGTCATAATCCCGGGGCCGAAGAAAAGCCCCGCGTCCTGCGCAGCCTTTACAACGCGCGGATTGATGCCCGGCGACACCGCGAAGTCCGCGCCCGCCTTGACGACGCCGTCAATCTGCTCGGGCTTCAAAACCGTTCCCGCCGCGATTGTCATGCCCTCGACTTCGCCGCGAATTCTGCGTATGGACTCCAGCGCCGCGGGCGTGCGCAATGTCAGCTCTATTGCCGTAACGCCGCCCGCTTTCAGCGCGTTTGCGACGTTTACCGCGTCTTTTGCGTCGTCGATTGTCAAAACCGCGATGATTTTCTTTTCCTCGATAATTTTGCGAATGTCTGCCATATTTTTGCCTTTCAAATTAACGCTGAACCCTCGCCGAGCCGCCGCCTGCAAGCTTCTTTACTTCCGCAAGGCGAGCCGACGACGTGTCGCCCGGGGTTGTCATTGCAAGCGCGCCGTGCGCCGCGCCGAAATCGACCGCGCTCTGCGGGTCGCCAAGCTCCATGAGCCCGTAGATAAAGCCAGAGGCGAAGCTGTCGCCGCCGCCAACCCTGTCGAAAATCTCCAAGCCCGGGCGTTTTTTGGATTCGTAGAAATTGCCGCCGTGCCAGCAGATTGCGCTCCAGTCGTTCACAGTCGCGCTCTTTACCTCGCGCAGCGTCGTGCCAATCGCCTGAAAATTCGGGTACGCCTTGACGACTTGCGAAATCATCTTCTTGAACGACTCGACCTGCACGTTCGAAACGTCCGCGCCCAAGCCCTCGACTTCAAAGCCCAGGCACGCGGTGAAGTCCTCCTCGTT
>JAFXRX010000099.1 GCA_017526045.1 Opitutales bacterium | reverse complement strand
CGTACAAAAGCCAGCTCAAATTCTTCCCCGACGTTAGGAGCGTGGAGGCTCTGAAATCGCTTGCGATTTTGCGCGGGGCGGTTGCGGGCATGCGTGCCGCGGAGGCCTTTATGCTCGTGCGCCGCCTGAGTTATTAGGATTTTCCCGCGATATGGCGCGGGCAATCCGTTTCTTGACTAAAACGGGGCGGGGAGGCATAATCGCTTTCATGAAAATTTTTAGGGCGGTATTATTTTGGATTGTCTTTGCTTTCGGGGTGTTGGCGCTCGCGCTTTTTGCGCTGCTTGCCGCTTCCATTGCATATACATATTGCGATAAAGACGCCGAAAACGCGGCGACGATTTCGGGCTGCAAACATATCTTTAAGATGGGCGGCGAAAATTCCATTGGCCGCGAAAATGCCGTCGAGATTTTATATTCTTTCGAGTCGGCGAGGTCTTTTACGGGCGACGGTTTTACATTCTTAAAAATCCAGTGCAAGCCCGAGGCTCTTGCCAGAATTTCAAAGGCTTCCGAAAAACCGTCTTCGACTTGGTATCGCGGCGACGAGCTGAACGACATGCAAAAAAAGGCTGCGGAATTTGCGTTCGATTCGATGTCGAATAACTTTGCGTCTCCGCATTTCGATAAAAATCATCTTTTTTATTTCGCGTGTATGAAATTTTATTCTTCCCCGCTTAATATATACATTGCGGCGGTGCTGATGTACGACGCTCAAAACCACATTCTCTACTTTGGAGATGAAAAAATTTAATTGCCGCCATGAAACTCTTTTTAAATATCATTAAATACTCGATTTTTTTGTTTGGGCTTTTTGCGCTTTTGTATATGGCGTTTATAAGCTTTGCGCGCATTGGCGGGAACCCCGCAAGCGAAAGCGAAGTCGAAAGACTGCAAATAGAAACGGCTTTGCAAAGCAACGGCTTCCCCGGCGGCTCGAAGTACGAGGTTGTTGGGCGTTTCAAAAGCGGGGCGTGCAACAGGCTGTTTAAAATCGCTCTTGACGGGGGCGCGCTGTCCGGATTTCCCAAAATCGATCCGCCGTTTCGCAAGTGGAAAAAATATTCGGAACTTGAAGAATATGAGAGGCGGATTTTGGACTTCGCCCTCGGCGTTCAAACGGGCAAAGAAATTCTTGCAAAAGACGAGCTTTGCTCGGGCGATTTTTTAGTCGCGTTTACATGGGGGAAGCTTGAATTAAACGAGTTGCGCCAAGCCGATTTTTATCTTTATAAATACCCGCATTTTTACATTTTGGAGCGGAAAATAAAGTAGGGCGGCGCGCGCGTATAAAATTTGCGGCGTTTTTTATTTTATGGCGGCTCTTTTAAAACTTTGAAATTGTAATTTTTGCCGCGGCGTATTTTAATTGTCGTAAAATAAAGAAAAAATGCTTCTTTTGGCGTTCAACAGTCTTTTTTCCGAAATTTCAAAGCCCGAAAATATTTTGCTTGGCATCGAGGTGCTGGGGCTTGTGGCGTTTGCCGCCTCGGGCGCGATTGCGGCTTTAAAAAAGGATCTCGACCCCATTGGCTGCCTCGTCGTCGGCACTGTCGCGGGCATCGGCGGCGGAACCGCGCGAGACATCATTTTGGATATTCCCGTCTTTTGGATGCACGACAAATTTTTGTATTCGCTCAACATCTGCCTTTTGACTTCGCTTGTGTTTTACTTGTTCGGCAAGCGCCTCGCGCTGCGCGAAAACATCGTAAACTGGTTCGACGCCGTCGGGCTTTCGCTTTTTGCGGTTCAGGGCTACATCATCGGAATGGAGGCGGCGGGCAACGTTGAAATCGCAATGTTTACGGGCGTCTTGACGGGCTGCGGCGGCGGATTTTTGCGCGACATATGCCTTACCCGCCAGCCGTTTATTTTCAGGGGCGAATTTTACGCCTCCGCCGCGCTCGTCGGGCTTTTTATCCAGTGGCTTGCGAATATGCCGATTCTTTCGGGGGTGGCGATTTTCGCGATTAGAGCCTGCACGATAAAGTGGCACTGGCGCTTCAAATAAATTTCGCAAAAAATAAAATCTTGTAAAAAAATCCCCATAATTTTTTATTTGCAACTATGAAAAAACCAAAAGAAAATAAGCAGGCAAGCTGGGGCGGCAGATTTTCGGAAGCCCCGAGCGAGCTTATGCTGCGCTTCGGCGAGTCGGTCTCTTTCGACAGAAAGCTCGCCTTCTTCGACATTCAGGGCTCCCGCGCCCAGGCTGAAATGCTGGCAAGCTGCGGCATAATTTCTGAAAAGGATTGCAGCGAAATTTTGCGCGGCCTCGAAAAAATCGCCGACCAAATCGCCGAGGGCAAATTCAAGTGGGACATGGCTCTTGAAGACGTGCACATGAATATCGAGCAAGCTCTCACAAAAATCGCGCCCGCTGCGGCGAAGCTGCACACGGGGCGCAGCCGCAACGACCAGGTTGCAACCGACATGCGCCTCTTTTTCAAGAGCGCGAGCCTGCGCGTTCAGGACAAAATCGAAAGCCTCATGGGCGTATTGGTTTCCCTCGCCGAAAAAAATTCGGAAATTTTAATACCCGGGTACACGCACTTGCAGAGGGCGCAGCCCGTCGGGGTTTCGCACCACATTTTAGCTTGGGTTGAAATGCTTTGCCGCGACTTAAACCGCTTTAAGGGCGTTTATGAGTCCGCGAACATCTCGCCGCTTGGCAGCGGCGCGATTGCTGGCACGACCCTTCCCGTAAACCGCGAAATTTCCGCTGAAATCATGGGCTTTACAGACTCGAAGGGCAGGGCGGTTTTGACGCAAAACAGCATGGACGCCGTTGCAGACCGCGACGTGTTTTTGGAATTCCTTTCGGCGTGCTCGATTATGGCTGTGCATTTTTCGCGCATTGCAGAGGACGTGATTATTTGGAACACTTCGGAGTTTGCGTTTGTAAAATTGCCCGACACGTTCACAACGGGCTCGTCTTTGATGCCGCAGAAGAAAAACCCCGATTCGTTCGAGCTTTTGAGGGGCAAGAGCGCGCGCATTATCGGAGACATGTCGACAATGTTTGCGCTTGTGAAGGGCTTGCCGCTGACGTACAACCGCGATTTGCAGGAGGACAAGCCGGCGGTGTTCGACGCCTACGAGCAGGCTATGATTTGCCTGGACGTTCTTGCCGGGGCTCTTTCCCGCGCGGAATTTAACGCCAAAAAATGCGCCGAGGCGGTTTCGGACCCATTGCTTCTGGCGACAGACTTGGCGGACTACCTTGTAATGCGCGGCGTGGCGTTCAGGCAGGCGCACCACTATGTTGGCGGCCTTGTCGCGCTTGCGGAAAAAACGAACACGCCCATAAACAAACTTTCCGACGCCGACGCCAAAAAAGTCTGCCCGCATCTCGGCGGGGACTGGCGCGAAGTGTTCGACCTAAACCGCGCCATGAAAATGCGCGAAAAAGTCGGAATGCCCGGCAAAAAGCAGACGGCAAAAAGGATTGCGCACTGGAAAAAGTTTTTGGCAAAATAGTTTTTTGCGGGCGCAATTTTTAAAACCGCAAAAACAAATAAAAATCGCGCGAAGGTTTAAAAAATCTTGGCGCGATTTTTTTAGTTTTTGGACGCCTTCAAAAGCAGGGCAAGCCCCAGCGCAAGGAACAGCAGGTTGGGTATCCAAATGAGCATGTCGGGGCGCAGATGCGGGTATTTTTCAAGCCACGAAATAATTACGACCAAGAGGTAGTAGCCCAGGGCGAGCGCAAGGGCAATTGCAAGGTTTGCGAATGTTTCGGTGCGCTGCGCCTTTATCCCGAGGGGAACTGCAAGAATCACCATTGAGAATATGGAAAAAGCCATGGCCAAATTCTTTTGTATTTGAATTTGCACCTTCATTCTCAGGCGGTATTTGTTTTCGGGCGTTTCGGGCAGCTTTTTGGGGTTGTAGGTAAAGCGCGACTTCATAAGCTCGTCGAAAGTCATGTAAGAGAGCTTTTTGCGCTGCTTGTTCGTCCCCAAAATTTCGGCGAGGTTCAGCTTTACTGACGCGCTTTCGAACTTCGCGGTGTAAACGGGCTTTGAAAAGTTTTCGGAGTCGGACTTGCGGCGGATGTCGGAGGAGGCGTTGTTGAGCGTAAGAACTATCGCGTCGGTTTCGTCCTCGTATTCGATAGTGGCGGTTTTTGCGATAGTGGCGGTCTTTACCTCGCCGCTTTTGTCGAGCTCCCAGATGCGGAAGTTGTGGAGGGTGTTGCCCTCGGCGGAGTCGGAGTAGATTACAAAGCCGGGGAAGTCGCGCACGAAATTCCCGGGCTTTATGAATTGCAGCGGATTTTCGCTTATTGCGTTTTTCAGGACCGACTTGTAGGCGAATTTGGCAAGCGGCGCATAATAGAAGTTTATGCCCACGGAAAAGAGCGAGGCGAGAATTGCGAGG
>JAFXRX010000098.1 GCA_017526045.1 Opitutales bacterium | reverse complement strand
TTTTAAAAAAAAAAACAATTCTATTTGCATACAGTCAGAATTTCGGGTTCGCCGTCTGTAATTAGAATCGTGTGCTCGGAATGGCTGCTTGGCTTGCCGTCCAATGTATAAACCGTCCAGCCGTCCGAGCCGATTTTGATGTCGGGTTTTCCCATGGCGACCATAGGCTCTATGGCCAAAGTCATTCCCGGGCGCAGCAATGCACCCGTTCCCGCTTTTCCATAGTTGGGGACTTCGGGCTCTTCGTGCAGCTTTTTGCCCACTCCGTGCCCCGTAAATTCCCTGATAACCGAATACCCCGCGTCTTCGACGTATTTTTGAATTGCCGCGGAAATATCCCCCACCCGGTTGCCAGCCAACGCCTTCGAAATGCCGACGTGCATTGACTCTTCGGTTATCTTGACGAGCCTCGACACTTCCGGGCTCGCCTCGCCTATCACAACCGTTTTCGTATTATCGCCTACGAAACCCTGATAGACAACGCATACATCCATGCTAACTATATCTCCGGATTTTAAAACCCTCTGCGGGTTCCCAATGCCGTGGATAACTTCGTCATTGACCGATAAGCATATATAACCCGGATACCTCAAACTGCCACATTTATATTTATAGGACGCGCTCCGGCAGGAGTGCTTTTCCATAATTTCTTTGGCCGCCCGGTCGATTTCCCAGGTGGATATGCCCTCGCGTGCTATTTGGCAGAGCTCATCAAGCACGCTTGCGGCAATCACGCAAGCTTGGCGCATGATTTTTAAGTCTCTTTCGGATTTAATTGTAATCATACGGCGCGCCGTCTATTTAGAAATTAAAATTTTAAAGAACATTTTTTTAAATGCGCAGCCCGCTTGATTGCGGGATGCGCAAGAAATGGTTTTTTTTAAAGAACAAACGCCTTGACTGCCCATGACGTCAATCCAATCACAAGTGTTATGATTAGCGGCGTCCAGAGAGCCCAAAGCGATTTGAGCTGCTGCGAATCCACCAGGCGGCGGATTTCGCCGACGCTGCGCCCGCGTATGCGCCCCTTTTTCAGGAAGCCGTCATAGTTGCGCTGCAAAAGGTAAGTTTCGACCTGCCTCATGGTGTCGAGCGCTACGCCCACCGCGATAAGAGCGCCGGTGCCTCCGAAGAAGTGCGCGATTTTCGGGGGGATGCCCCATTTTGTCATCAAAAGCTGCGGCAATATCGCTATAACCAGAAGGAAGATTGAGCCCGCAAGGGTAAGGCGCGTCATGACATAGTCCAAGAACTTTGCAGTCGGCTCGCCCGGGCGGACGCCCGGAATATAGCCGCCGTAGCGTTTCAAATCGTCGGCAATCTGCAGGGGCTTGAACATAATCGACACCCAGAAATAGCTGAAGAGCAAAATCAGCGTGCCGTAAAGAGTCATGTAAACCGTCGTCGAGAACTGGCCGAAAATCTGCTGCGGGAAGAGCAAAAGCGCGCTGGCAAAGATGATAGGCATAACGCCGGCGTAGTTTACCTTCAACGGCAAATACGACGACTGCCCGCCCATAATCTTGTTGCCGACAACCCTCTTTGCGTACTGCACCGGAATTTTCCTGGTCGCCTGCGTGACGGCGATAATAGCCGCCGTAACGATGAGCAAAAGCGCAATCATAATCGCAGCCTGCGGAATGCCGCCCGCGGGGGAACCCTCGCCTATCGGCTTGTCGAACACCAGAATGTACGCCTGGGTCAACGCGCCGGGCAAGTCCGCGACGATGCCCACGGTAATCAAAATGGATATGCCGTTGCCGATGCCGCGCTGCGTAATCTGCTCGCCAAGCCACATCAAAACCATGCAGCCCGTAACGAGGAGCAAAACCGACGAAACGAAGAACCAGCTTACATTCGTGGCGATTACAATGTTGCCGTCAAAGCCCTGGAACAGCGAGCCCGGCTTCCAGATAATCGCATACATCATAAGTATGCTCTGGACAGCCGCGATGAGGATGGTCAGATAGCGCGTGTACTGCGAAATCTTCTGCCTGCCCATTTCGCCCTCCTGCATCAGGCGGGCGAGGCTCGGAACGACCGCGCCCATGAGCTGCAATATAATGGACGCGCTGATGTACGGCATAATGCCGAGCGCGAAAACCGCGCCGTGCATCATAGCGCCGCCGGTGAACATATTGTAAAGCCCCATCAGGCCGCCGCCGTCGTTTTTGGCGGAGTTGTAATACTCAATCAAAGCGGACGGGTCTATGCCCGGCAAAGGAATTGCCGCGCCAACACGAGCAATAAAAATGAGCCCCAGCGTCAGCAGGATACGCTGGCGCAGCTCGGGGATTTTAAAGCAGTTTGTAAAGGCGCTTAACATATTTTCAATTCCTCTTTCAAATTATTCGTTGACGACAGCCTTGCCGCCCGCAGCCTCGATTTTCTTGACGGCGGATTCGGAGAACTTGTCGGCGCGGACAACAAGCTTCTTGGAAAGCTTGCCGTTGCCCAAAATCTTGACGAGCTTGTCGCTTGCGCGGACAAGCCCCGCCTTGACCAGGACGTCCCTCGAAACTTCCCCGTCGGAAAGCTTTTCCAGGCAGCCGACGTTAACGACGGCGTAGTCAACCGTAAAGTTCTTGTTGTTGAAGCCGCGGTGCGGGAGCTTGCGGTACAAAGGCATCTGGCCGCCTTCGAAACCGGCTCTTACGCCGCCGCCGCTGCGGGCCTTCATGCCCTTGTGGCCTC
>JAFXRX010000097.1 GCA_017526045.1 Opitutales bacterium | reverse complement strand
GCCGCCCGCGCTCGACAAAAAGATGCCGCCCAAAAGCCCCTCCCAGGATTTCTTGGGGCTTATCGTCGGGGCGATTTTGTTCCTGCCAAAGCCGCAGCCGAACAGGTATCCGCCGATGTCGGAAAATTTTATGACGAACGCCGCCCACACCGCGATTTTGATGTCGATAAAAGCAAGCCTTACAAAGCACAAAATAAAAGTTCCAAAGACGACAGCCGTTAAATATTCAGGCAGCAGGGTTTTCAAGGGGTAGTCGGAATAGGGAGATTTCAGCGCGGCAATCAAAAAGCCTACAAGCACAATTTGCGGCGAAAGCAGCGCGGCGGACAGGCAGCCCGCGTACGGCAGGCGGCATAAAAAAGGCGAGGCGAAGAACGCGCAAAGAAGCAGCGCGACAAGCCAAAAGCGCGGGTTTAGCCCGCACTTCTTTTCGAGCTGGCACGCCTCGTACGCCGCCAAAAGCGCAAGAATTAAAATCAAAGCCGAAAAGCCGCAAGCGCCGCCGAAATAAATCGCCAAAGCCAAGAGGGCAAGAATAATTACTGTGCTTAGTATGCGTTTTGTCATTTGTTTTTTAATTGTTCCGTTGTTAAGCCGTAGCGGCGCTCGCGCTTTGCGTATTCGCGCATGGCCTTTTCAAATTCTTTCGCGCCGAAGTCCGGCCAATAGACGCCGGCAAAATAGAGCTCGGAATACGCAGCCTGCAGCAAAAGGAAGTTGCTGAGCCGCATCTCGCCCGATGTGCGTATGATTATGTCGGGGTCGGGAATATCGGCTGTGTCGAGGTTTTTTTGGATGTCCTCCCAAGTTATGTTTGAGGATTTGCCGATTTTGTTGACCGCGCGCACAAGCTCGCCGCGCGAGCCGTAGTTGAGCGCCAAAACCAGGTTCGACTTTGTGAAACGCCGCGTACTTTGCTCCAATTTTTCGATTTCGCCCCTGCAGTCTTCGGGGAGCGCGGAGATGTCGCCAATGGTGCGGAAGCGCACTTCTTTTTCCAAAAACATCTTACCGTATTTTTTTAAGGACGCCATCAAAAGCTTCATGAGGGCCTTCACCTCGGTTTTGGGCCTGTTCCAGTTTTCTGACGAAAACGCGTAAAGCGTCAGGAATTCGACGCCGCTTTTTGCCGCCGCCTCAAAGACGTCCAGCACGCGCCTTGCGCCCTCGCGGTGCCCCATTATGCGCGGCAAGCCCCTGCTCTTTGCCCATCTGCCGTTGCCGTCCATGATTATGGCGACATGCCGCGGCGCGGCGGGCAAAGCCCCGCTGGATTTATGGGAAGTTGAAAATTTTTCCGGCATAATTGTAATACGAAGTTAAAATAAATACGATTTGCGCTGTTTTTGCAATTAATTTTTGCGCAAAGAAAATGGTTGCTTTTGCCCCCCAAAACTAAAATTATATGCGCCTATATGAAAAAATTCGCCGCATTATTTTTGGTGCTTTGTATATTTAACTCCGCGCACGCGCGCATTTCCCCGATAGGCAACCCCGCCGAATTCGGGATTACCGAAATCTCCTCCGACGACCCGCTTTACGTAAACCCGATAGCCCTCGACGGACTCGAAGACAAAACGTTTCTGGAGCATCTTGGCGTTTACGCGGAGCATAGAACCGTTTTAAGCGTCGAATACGCCTCGAATATAGTCTTCGACGGAATGAGGACTTCAAACAACACTTTCGCAGCCTCCCTTGAAGACAACGGCGAGCTCTTCAACGGCGACGGCTACACGCAGCTCGACGCGATTATCCCCTTCGACAACAGCTTCGCGAATATTTTCAGGTTTTTGGGCGGCTGGAAATACAACCTTACCAAAGACCTGCACATCGACCTCGGCGGCACGCTGGTGTACGCCACAAAGCGCATTTCGGGCGCGGGCATAACGGGCGCGGGAACCCGCTTTACCGGCGACATTTACATCGGCTTTATCTACGATTTCATTTTAAAGCCCTTCGTTTACTACACCTACAATTTCGACTACGACTCGAACAAAATCACTTTCGGCTTCAACCCGATTTTCGACCTCAAATGCATTACCGGCATCGAGAATTTGTCGCTTGTAATGGAAATTTACGGCGGCTACGTCAAGGCGAACCGCTGGACTGCCGACGACGAAGTAAACGGCAGGCTTCCGCACAACAACTACTTTTTCGCGCAGGCGGAAGCGCGGCTTGAATACGTGCTTTGCGAGCATTGGCGCTTCACTGTCGGCGGCGGCTACGCCCACAACGACGGCGCGAAAGATTTTGACTTTCTCAAAAACAGCCCCAACAATTTGCTCTGGATAAATACTTCGATCGGCTTTATATTCTAAATTTATGAAGAACATAATACGCGCAATTTTTGCAATGCTCGGCTTGGCTGCGCTTTGCGCCTGCTCGTCGGACCTCGAAAACAACGTCCGCAAAGACTGGTCGGATTTCGACGACGCCTCCGGCGACACGCTCGGCTACGACCGCAACTCCGACGTCAAAATTTTGTACGTTCGCACCCGCTACATTAAAGACTCCGAAACCCGCACAATCGGCGAAGCCCTTACGGGCGAGGAGTTCGACCACGGCTATTTCACAATGCGCTCCGACCCAGATTCGCGCGAGGGGCTCTACTTTTTCATCATGACGCAAATCGGCGCCTCGAACATATCAGACGGCGTAAAAATCGAGCTTTACGTCGACTCGAACAAAACGCCGAAAGTGCGCCAGTTCGACTTTGTCGTCCCCGAAAAGCGCAACATAACAAGGGAAATCAAAATCGGGCTTACGGGCGGCGACTGGAAAGACCCCAAGGAAAAGCCAAACGCCTGCAAGATAGTCATAAAAACGCCCGCGGGCAGGACAATCGCAGAATACAAATCGTGGCTTTGGAGCCTTGATAAATAATGCCGTTTTCCGAAAAATTCGCGCTCGAAAATTCTCCGTTTTTCACCCCCTCGGATTTCAGGGAGACGCTGGACGGCGGGCAGTCTTTCCGCTGGCGGCAGGTCGAAAAAAATACCTTTGAAGGCGTGTTTGAAAACGTCGCAGCCCGCCTGATTTTGGAGGGAAGCGGCAAAGTCTCGGCGCAAATTTTAAAGGGCGCGGACAAAAAATCCGCCGCAAAAAAAATCGCTGAATTTCTGGATTTTGAAAGAGACTACGCCTCCATTGTAAAAAGCTGCGCCGACCCGCGCGTAAAAGCCGCCGCAAAAAAATTCCCGACGCTGCGAATTTTGCGCCAAACCCCGCGCGAGGCGATAATCTGCTTCATCTGCTCCTCGAGCAAGCGCATCGTCCAGATAAAGCAGTGCGTCGGGCTTCTTTCAAAATATCTCGGCGACGAAATTGCGCCGAATTTCCACGCGCTGCCAAGCTTTGAAAAAATCGCAAACGCGCCCGACGAAGTCTTGAAAAGCTGCAAGCTCGGCTTCCGCGCCGCCTACTTAAAGCGCGCGGCGCAAAAAATTCTCGCCGACAAATTCGACCCCGAAAGCCTGCGCGAGATGCCCTACCCCGAGGCGAAAAAATATCTGCTGACCCTCTCGGGAGTGGGCGAAAAAGTCGCGGACTGCATCCTGCTTTTCGGCGCGGCAAAATTCGAGGCGTTCCCTGTCGACACATGGATTTCCAAAAGCATGGCAAGCCTATACAGCCTCAAAAGCCCAAAAGACGCCCGCGCGTTCGCTTCCGCGCAGTTCGGCGCAAACGCGGGCTACATCCAGCAGCTTCTCTTTGCCGACATCCGCGCTAATCCTTGAAGTGCTTGGGATAGCGCGCCTTCAGCTGCTTTTTGACCTCCGCCCACGAAGTCTTCCAAAACTCGCCCAAATTTTGCGTTATCTGCACGGGGCGTCCGTTGGGCGCGAGAATTTCAAATGTCGGCGCGATTTTGCCGCCCGCAATTTTTATTTTGCGCGGGTCGAAATCGTAAAGCTCCGAAAATTTCGCCGACACCACCGCGCGCTTCAAGCCCAGCTCGTAGCGGATTTTAACGGGCTTGCGGCGGTTTGGCAAAACCGCGAATTCGGGCGCGAGATACTCAAGCATCGAAAGCTGCTCCGCTGAAAGCCAGCTTTTCAAAAACGGCAAAACATTCGCCGCGCGTATTTCGGAGTACGAATTTTTTTCGAGGCACATCTGCTCGAAAACCATGCGCTTTGCCTCTTCGTCGATTTTCGCAATTCCGCTTTCTGGGCAGATTTCCGCGGTAAAATTCACCCTGTCGATAAAATTGTCCTCCTCGTCAGACCAGTTTTTCAGCGCAAGCTTCCCCGCAAAAATCATGTCGCAATAAATCTTCGCGGCGGCGTCGGCGGACGCGGGGGCGCCGATAGTCCGCTCCAAAACAAGGTCGCGGAACTTTACGGATTTTTGCGCCACAACCCTCTTTGAGTCGGCGTCGAATTCCACCTCCTCGGAGCGCGAAAAATCGTTCGGGAAAAGCTCCTCGAGCCACTCCTTTTTAACGGGCACAATTCCCGATGCCATAATCGCAGCACGCCCCGCCAAATTCTGCTCGCCAAGCTCCGTCGCGACAAAAATATCCGCGGCGTATTTTTTCGACTGCCGCCTGATTTCGCCGCGCCTGCCGCCCGAAATATTGCAGGCGAGCGTCCCCTTGTTGAGCCTCGCGCAAACCCTGTCGGAAAACGCGCACAAAACAGACTTTGCCGCCGCGCTTTCAACATCCTCCAAAATTTTCGGGCTCTCCTCCGCCGAGAAAAGGCTCCTAAATT
The DNA here is from genome assembly GCA_017526045.1 of Opitutales bacterium. GTDB lineage: Bacteria > Verrucomicrobiota > Verrucomicrobiia > Opitutales > Intestinicryptomonadaceae > Intestinicryptomonas. The sequence goes on along the minus strand of JAFXRX010000097.1, from coordinate 2,950 downwards.
CCCGCGCGTATTCAAAGACCCTTCTGGCGTTTGCCGAATTTATGCCGTATCTGCGGCAGAAGTCCAAATCGAATTTTCTTTCGCGGGCAAGCTCGCAAACGCGGGCGGTTTCCGCCAATTCGGACGGGCATTTTCCCGCCATTTCGCCAAGCTCAAACTCAGCCCGCTCGTCGCCCGTCTCTGCGCGCACGCTCCCGACCTGCGAGACCGCCGCCATTAGCGACACATCCTTTAGCACTCCCCTGCGCGCCGCCTCGACAATCATTCTGCCGTACCGCGCTTCGGTGGGCAGCGCGGAAATTTTTGCGCCCAAAGCCGTGGCGTTGCCGAATTTGTCGATAAGCCCCAAGTCCTTCAAAAGCCCGCAAGCAGAGTCGATTTTTTCAGGGGAAGGAACGTCCAAAAGCGGCAGGCTTTCAATCTCGAGCCCCGCGACTTTCAGCCACAGCAAAATCTGGCTCAAATCAAGGCGCAAAATTTCGGGCTGCAAATTTTTTTCGAAATCAGCCTCCTCGCTCTGCCGCCAAAGCCTGACCGCAATTCCGTCGGAAGTCCTGCCCGCGCGCCCGGCGCGCTGCACGGCGGAGGCGTAGGAAATCCGCTCGACAAACAAAGTGTTCACACCCCGCGCGAAATCATACCTCGCAACCCTAGCAAGCCCGGAGTCTATCACAAACTTCACCCCGTCAATCGTAAGCGAAGTCTCGGCGATATTTGTTGCAACAACCACTTTTCTTTTTTGCGATTTTGCGACGGCCCTGTCCTGCATCTCGGAGCTTAGCGAGCCGTGCAGCGGCAAAACCTCCATTCCGCGGGACGACGGCATTTTAAGGATTGCCGAAATCGCGCGGGAAATTTCGTACGCGCCCGGCATAAAAACAAGAAAGTCTCCCTCGCTGTTTTCGCGGGCGAGCCTCTCAAATTCAAGAGCCGCCCTGTCCCAAATCTTTTCGTTTGCGCCGCGCACGGGAGAATATTCGACGTCGATTTTATGAAGCCTCGAGGCGCATTCGAGCCTAACCGCTCCATCGCCCAAAAATTCGGAAATTTTTTCTATGTCAAACGAGGCGGAGCAGACGAAAATCGCCAAGTCCTTCCTGCGGCTTGCCACAGCCTTCATCGCAAGCGCAAAAGAAATGTCGCTAAACAAATTCCTCTCGTGGAATTCGTCGAAGATTATCGCGCCAACCCCGCTTAAATTCGGGTCTGACAAAATCATTCGCGCCAGCACGCCCTCGGTTAGAAAAACCACCTTCGTGCGCGGCGAAAAATTTTTCTCCATTCTGATGTGCCAGCCCGCCCAGTCGCCCGCCCGCGAATTCATTTGGCCTGCGACATACTTTGCAAGCAGGCGCGCGGCGACCCTGCGAGGCTGCAAGACCAAAATTCTGCCCTCGATTTTTTCCGAAAGCATAATCGGCAGGCGCGTCGATTTGCCCGAGCCCGTGGGCGCGTAAACGGCGAATTTCCTCGTGCCGCGCTGCAGCGCGCTAAAGAGCGTCTCTTTGATGTCGTCGATGGGCAGGCTCATAAACAAAAAAGGGGGCGGCAAATTCGCCCCCTAAAAAGCGGAAAAATTTTCGGCTACATCGAAGTTTCGATTTGCAAGTCGGCAAGCATCTGCTTTGTGATTTTGCGGGCCTCGTCGGTCGAGCCCGCCCGCGCCAGAAGCACCGCCATTCTGCGGTGGCCGCGAACCTGCGGCTTGCCGAAAATGCGCATGTCGGTTTTGGGACGCTCCAAAACTTTTTCGAGATTGCCGAAAACCACCTCGTTGCAGTCGCCCTCTACGACGACGGCGCGGCTTGCGGAAGGGCCGAAATGCTCGATTTCGGGAATGGGCAAGCCCAAAATCGCGCGGGCGTGCAGCGCAAACTGCGAGAGGTTTTGCGAAATCATCGTGACCATTCCCGTGTCGTGCGGGCGCGGGGAAACTTCGCTAAAAATCACGTCGTCGTCTTTAATGAAAAGCTCAACTCCGAAAATGCCGCGGCCGCCCAGGGCGTCGGTGATTTTCTTGGCGTACTCCTGCGCCTTCGCGATTGCCTTTTCCGACATCGCCGCGGGCTGCCAGCTTACGCGGTAATCGCCGTCAACCTGCCTGTGGCCGACGGGCTTGCAAAACGAAGTCCCGCCCTCGTGGCGCACAGTAAGCATCGTGATTTCATAGTCGAAATTTATAAAGCCCTCGACAATCACCTTGCCCGCGCCCGAGCGCCCGCCGCTTTGCGAATACTCCCACGCCTTCTTGATGTCGGCGGGGGTTTTGACGACGCTCTGCCCGTGCCCAGAAGAGCTCATGATTGGCTTTACCACGCACGGAAGCCCGATTTTCTTTACGGCCTCCTCGAACTCCGCCTCGCTGCTTGCAAAGATGTATGGGGAAGTTTTCATGCCGAGCTTTTCAGCCGCCAAAGTTCGGATGTTTTCGCGGTTCATCGTGAAGTTTACAGCCTTGGCGGTCGGGATTACGTTAAAGCCCTCCGCCTCGAGCTCCATGAGCTTTGAAGTGGCAATCGCCTCGACTTCGGGAATGATGATGTCGGGCATTTCCTTGCGGATAACGGCTTCGAGCGCGGCGGCGTCGAGCATTGAAATTACGTGCGAGCGGTCGGCGATTTGCATCGCGGGCGCGTTGGCGTATTTGTCGACGGCGATGACTTCGACGCCGTAGCGTTTTAATTCGATTGCGACTTCCCTGCCGAGCTCGCCGCTGCCAAGCAGCATGGCGCGTTTTGCAGTGCTTTTGAAAACAGTTCCGATTTTGACCATATAATTAGAAAAATTACGCATTCAATTAAAGCGCGGCGGAAAACAAAGTCAAACACTAAGGATTTTTTCGGGAAGAAAAACGCGAAATTCGTGGCGAAAAAAGTTGCATCAAAACGCTTGACAAATCGGATAAAGGTGATTGATTAAGAGGCTTTATTTCATGGTGGTAGTAGCTCAG
>JAFXRX010000096.1 GCA_017526045.1 Opitutales bacterium | reverse complement strand
TACGTGGACGGCAAAATTAAAGACTACATCGTAAACCTCGTGTTCGCGACGCGCAAGCCCTCCTCGTACAAGCTTGAGCTCGACAATTTCATACGCTTCGGCGCATCTCCCCGCGCGACAATCGCGCTCTCTCTTGCCGCAAAAGCGCACGCGTTCCTGCAAGGGAGGGGATACGTAACGCCGCAGGACATCAAGGACATCGCCCCCGACGTTTTGCGCCACCGCATCATAGCATCATACGAGGCGGAGGCAGAGGGCGTCACAACCGAAAACATGATAAGGGAAATCCTGGACAAAATCGCGGTTCCATGATAAAATTTAATTTGAAAAGATGAGCGACAACGTAACAGAAATGCTGCGCAAGGTGCGCAAAATCGAAATCGCCACCCGCAGGCAGGTAAGCGACGCCATGGCGGGCGCGTACCGCAGCGTCTTCAAGGGACAGGGAATGGACTTTGAGGAGGCGCGCGAATACCAGCCGGGCGACGAAATACGAAGCATCGACTGGAACGTGACGGCGCGCACGGGCAAAGCCCACGTCAAAAAGTACCGCGAGGAAAGGGAGCTTACGATGATGCTTGCAGTCGACCTTTCCGCAAGCGGCGCGTTCGGCTCGAGGCAGCAGACAAAGCGCGAGCTCGAAGCGGAGCTTGCAAGCGTGCTCGCATTCTCCGCCGCGCACAACGGCGACAAAGTCGGCCTTGCGCTTTTCACAAGCGAAATCGAGCTTATCATCCCGCCGCGCAAGGGCAGGCGGCACATTCTGCGCCTCATCCGCGAAATTTTGTTTTTCAAGCCGAAGAATTCGGGAACCGACATCGCGGGCGCGCTCGACGGGATAAACAGGATGCTGAAGCGCAAGGCGATTGTCGTTTTGTTAAGCGACTTTTTGCAGGGGCCCAACGGCGTTCTGCCAAACCCCGCCCCGCGCGCAAACGACCCCGTTTTGAAGGCTCTCGACCTGACGAACCGCCGCCACGACCTGCTGTGCGTAAACGTTTTCGACGAAAGGGAAATAGAGCTTCCGCAAATCGGCAACATCGTTTTGGAGGACAGCGAGACGGGCGAAGTCGTCGAGCTTGACACTCTCTCGGAGCAGACGCTTGAAACTTATAAATCGGAAAACAAAAAACGCATAAAAAATTTCAGGACGGGACTTGCGCGGATAGGCATAGACTGCCTCAATCTCGAAGCGGGCAAGCCCTACATAGTGCAGCTTCGCAAATTCTTCGAGGGAAGGAGGCGCGCATGAACGGCGTTTTTGAAGAAATAGACGCAATCGCGGGAAAAATCGAGCCGACTTTTTGGCAGCAATACTGGCCGTGGCTTGCCGCGGCGGCAATCGCAATAATCGCGCTCGCGGGAATCGTCAAGGCGCGGCTCGGCAAAAGAAAGCCCGAAACGCCGCTTGAAAAGGCTCTTCTGCGCATAAAGGCCGCCTCGCTTGCGCGCTCCGACTCCGATTTCGCATTCCACACAAGCGCGGCGGTGCGCGAATACATAAGCGACGTCCACAAAATCCCCGCGCCCGCTCGCACGACAGAGGAATTTCTAAACATCGCCAAAAACTCCGAGCATCTCGGCGCCTCCGCGAAGGAAAAAATTTCAAAG
>JAFXRX010000095.1 GCA_017526045.1 Opitutales bacterium | reverse complement strand
GCTTGAAGCCCGCCGCGGAAAAACTTGCGGGCCCGCGCCGCCTAACACATTCGCGGCATACAATACGCAAATAGCGCAAGCCCCTTTGCAAGGTAGGCAAAAAGGACTTTTTTAATTTCGGGATTGCGCCTGTTAAAAAACATAATACTCTACTACTTTGGTAATGTTTTTGTTTTTGTCAACATCTTTTTTTAAATTTTTTAAAAATTTTTTTAAAGCCCCTGCCCCGCCTGTTTTGGGCGCAAAAAAACCGCGGCTCGCAAAGGCGCCCGCGGCGTTTTTGAAGTTTTTTAAAACAATTACTTTGCAGCCTTCTTGGCTTCCAAAGCTTTTACGTATTCGTCGAGCTGGGCGGAAACGTTCTTGATGGAGTCGCCAATTTTCGAGGCTTCGGCGGAGAGCTTCTTGGATTCTGCGCCAAGCTTTTCCTTCAGGGGGATGTCGGCGATTTTCTTTGCGACAGCCTCGGCGTCAGCCTTCTTGGCTTCGATGAACTTCTTGCAGTCGGCAATCTTGGCTTCGAGCTGTTTTGCGTCGAGCTGCGCGGCTTCAGCCTTTGCTTCGGCGGGAGTCTTGTTTTCGTTTACTTTTTCGCAGCAGCCGCAAATGAACGCGGAAGCCACTAAAACAGAGATGAGTGATACTAATTTTTTCATAGCTTTTTATTAGTTTGAAGCCCAAATTAAACGCCTTTTTCCAGCCGCTTTCAAGATTTTTTTCACGCCGCAAAACTCCCCCTGCCGAAGCGGGCGCGTTTTTACTTGCATAAAGGCTTTTTGTTTCGATAATCAAGGCAAAAGCAACAAAGAACCACTATGAAAATTTACGCAACCATCTTTTTATCGGCAATAGCCGCCGTTTGCAGCGCAAACGAAGCCGCGGTGCAGGGCGAAGAAAACGCCTGCCGCAGCTGCAAGCCCGAGGCCGCGCAGCTTTCAGAAAAGCCTGCCGCCCTGCCCGAACAGACCGCGCCTACCGAACAGTCGCCGCAAATTTCAGAACAGCCCGCCGCGCAGGAAGAAGAGCTTTCGCCAAAGCAGGCTCTCACAAAATTTTTGCGCGAGCTCTTCGACGCAAAAACCGACGAAGAGCAGTCTGAAATCTGGGAAAAGTACAAAAAATACCGCAAGGAGTTTCCGCGCACAATCACCGCAAAAGACAAAAATTCCGGAGAGGTCATGCGCCTTGTAAACGAAGGCGAAACCTTCGACTGCGGCTCTCTCGAAGAGCTGCCCTTAAAGCTCGTCGTTCCCGAAAGAAAAACGCTGATTTCGGAAATCCCGAACTCCTACGAGCTGCGCTACCGCTTCGACGCCGACAAGGACGGCGAGCTTTCGGACTCTGAAATGTTCAAGCTTTTAATCGAGCTCCACTACATCTTGCAGAAGGCGAATTCAAGCTACGAGCGAGAAATGCTCATAGAGCGGTACGCAAACGCGATTACTTCCCAGGAAAACGCGGGCGAATTTTCAATCTCGTGGGGCAAGAGCTCGACGTTTAAAATCGCAAAAGGCAAGGACGGCCGCTGGACCGCCCCCGACGAAGAGCCCGTAAAGCGCTATAAAATCGGCGAGCACCCCAGCCAGGCGAAATTCCAGGAAATGCTCGCCGACAAAAAATTCCGCGCCGCGGCCATGAAAATTTTAAGCCGCACAAACCCGTTCTTGCGCGCCGAAAAAATCGAGGAAATTTTAAACGACGCGCAGGAGGGCAAGACGTTTTCAGCCGGCGAAACACTCGCCAAAACCCCGCTTTTTACGAGCTTTTACGAGTACATAAACGAAAAGTCCGAGCTCGTCTCTATCCCGATGTTCAAGACCGACCCCGTCGGGACAATCCAAAAGCTAAACGAATTTTCGAACAAAAACATGTCGCACTTCACAAGCGGCGAAAGCGCGGAGTACAGAGACTACATCCGCCAAAAAAACCAGAAAGAGGAAATTTTGTTCTGACAAATTTTGCCAAAAATCAAAAAAGCGGGGTTTTTTTTAACTCCGCTATTTTTTTGCCTTTGCAAAAAATTTCAATCGCCGAAATAGACGACGCCCCGCTCCAAAAATGCCCTCTTTTTCACTGTCGGGAAATTCGAGTTTATGAATTTGAAGCGCGGGCAGTTTTTATCGTGGTCGTTTATAATTCCGCACGCCTGCAGGTGCGAATATATTGTTATATCGCCCAAAAATTTAAAGCCGCGCTTTTTTAGGTCTGCGGCGATTTTTGCCGAAAGCCCGTTGCTTGCGGGAATATAGCCCTCCTCGTGGCGGGCGTAGAGAATTGTCTTGAAATCGGAATGCGCCCAGAGGTAATTGCAAAACGAGCCGAACTCGCGGCGGATTTCCAGAAAGCGTTTTGCGTTGTTTATTATCGCCTCGATTTTGCGCCGAGCCTTGATCATGCCCTCTGTGTTCATAATTCTTTCGACGTCGGCCTCGGTGTATTTTGCGATTTTTTTGAAGTTGAAATTGTCGAAGCACTTTCTGAAAACCGCGCGCCTGTTTATCATCAAGTCCCAGCTAAGCCCGCACTGCATGGCCTCCATCATCAAAAATTCGAACTGCTTGCGGTCGTCGAAAACGGGGACGCCCCACTCGCGGTCGTGGTATTTTTGATTTAAAGAGGAGGTCGAATCCCAGTTGCAGTACGGCATAGTTTAGACGTTGTAGCGGTTGTAGGCGGATACGAGAGCCTTCAAGCCCGCGAACTCGATGTTCGAGTCGACGCCCGCGCCCCAGGTCGTGCGCGAAGTCTGCGTGTTTAAAAGGCAGATGTAAGCCGCCGAATCGCTTGCAGAGCCGCTGCCGATTGCGTGCGAGCGGTAGTCGGAGAGCTTGAAGTTTTTCAGCCCCGCGGCGTCGAGCGCGTTCACAAACGCGTTTATCGGCCCGTTGCCGCGCGCCGAAAGCTCCATGCCCTCGCCCTTGTAAACGACGCTTGCGTTTATCTGGACGTCTTCGGAAGTTTCGCCGTATGCGATTTTGTACGACTTGATTTTCAAAATGTCGCTGCGGTTGACGAACTCCTCCTTAAACAACCCCAAAATTTCGCCCGGGGAAAGCTCCTTGCCAAGCTTGTCGGCGACGCCGTTTATGAAATTGCCGACTTCGGGGTGCATGGATTTTGGGATGTCGAAGCCGTATTCCGTTTCGAGAATGTAGGCGACGCCGCCCTTGCCGCTTTGCGAGTTTATGCGGATAATCGCCTCGTAGTCGCGCCCGATGTCCTCGGGGTCGATTAAAAGATATGGGACTTCCCAAACGCCGCTTGCGGACTTGCGGCGGATGTCCATGCCCTTTTTGATCGCGTCCTGGTGCGAGCCGCTGAACGCGGTGAAGACCAAGTCGCCCGCGTACGGCTGGCGCGGCGGCACTTCCATGTGCGTGCAGCGCTCGTAAACCGACCTGATTTCGGGCAAGTGCGTGAAGTCCAAATTCGGCTCGACGCCCTGGGCGAGCATATTCAACGCGACCGTCACGACGTCGAGGTTGCCTGTGCGCTCGCCGTTGCCAAAGAGCGTGCCCTCAACCCTGTCCGCGCCCGCCATCAGGCCAAGCTCGGTCGAGGCGACGCCCGTGCCGCGGTCGTTGTGCGTGTGCAG
>JAFXRX010000094.1 GCA_017526045.1 Opitutales bacterium | reverse complement strand
TACACGGTGCAGGTTGGCGACACTTTAAGCAGCATAAGCCGCAAGGTTTACGGCAATTCAAACAAGTGGAGGGAAATTTTCAACGCCAACCGCGAAAAGCTCTCGACCCCGCAGTCGCTGAAACCGGGACAAACTTTAATTATACCGAGGTAGGGACGGAGGCGGCATAAAGCTCTGAAATCGGGCAATCTGCTCCGCGAAAAAAGGGAAAGGCTTAGTCGAGTATGTTTTAATACACTCCGTACGCTTTTCCCTTTTTTATGCTCGCATCTCGCCCAATTTGAGAGCTTTCTGTGCGCCCCCTACAAACAATAAAAACATAAGTTTAAACTCTTTTGCCCTGTGCCCGCTGCAAGCAATTTAATGAATAAAAAAAGCTGCAAAAAAACTTCGGAAAGCTAACTTACCGAAGTCAAACACCAGTGAGAGACTTTTCATTCTTAATTCCCCAAAAAAAAGGAAAGGCAAATGCCTTTCCTTTTTTTTGATTGCGCCCGCGTCCCCGTTGGCTACAAAAATTGCTCCCCGCTTTGGCGCATTGATTTTGCGCTTAGGCAAGGAGCAAGAGCAAATAAAGGTCGGAATAGAATATCTAATTCATTCCGAGTTTTATTTGCGAACGCGACGACGCATAAGCGCAAAAGCTATCGCCAAAGCACCGAACAAAGAAGCATATGTGGCAGGTTCGGGAATGACCGCGCTCGTATAGTCTATAAACAATGTTTTGCCGCTTGCGTAAATTGAGTATGTATCTTGCTCTTTGGCTTTTATAACGGAAATCAAATCGTCCTGGTATGTTTCGTAAGCCGCAATGACATTCGAGCTTGAATTTGAATAAATTATCGCCATTTGCTTGGTTTCGCCCTCTGTCAGCACAAAATTTGTGAAGTCAAGCAGGAGGTCGTAGCCCGTATTCTTGTCTGTGTCGAGGGCGACAATCGTGTTGATTTTAAGCTGCGAAATGCCGTCGGCGTCGGCAATATACTTTATGGTGCCGCCCATTTGCGACCTGTATGCGGACGCGCCCAAGTTCGTAAAGTTGTAGGTCTGCCCGCTTAGGGGTTTTATGTTGGAGCCGTAAATTTCAACAGTCGCGTTTTCGTGAAGAAGAATCAAGTTTGCGCCGCTGAAAGTTTGCACATTGTCCTTCAAGACGAGGTGCCCCGATGAAAAAGTGTCCTGGTAGTGTTTGCCTACATATACGTTTCTGTTGACGTTTAAAACGGAGTCGCCTTCAAATGTTACGGTTGCCCCGTTGAAAATCATCGCGCCGCCGTTATTATTGCTCGTATTAATGTTTAAGCGCGAAGAGCCGGAAAAAGTTACGCTGTCGGCAGTCGCGGCGCTTTCAGAATTTAAGTTTGACATGTCGCCCAGGCGCGCGTCGTTGGTAATCGTTATCACCGCGCTGCCCGAAACGTTCAAAGTGCCGTTTCTGTAAAGATTGATATAGTCAGCATTGACAGCGGCATTGCCGGAAATATTTACAGTGGCTTTTGCCGAGTATGTCGGTTTTGTGTCGTTATTGCCGATACCAACTTTTAATCTACCGGTCAGGATGGCGTTGTCGGTAATGTTTACCAATACGTCTTGTGTTCTTGCGTTAATGCCAAAGCCAAAGCCGTTTGCAACGTTGGTTGCCGTCAGTTTTGCGGAATCAGAAATATTTATTGTCAGCGGGCCTGCGTTTGCAACTCCGTTGTCGCCCGAAAAGAAAGTGTTTGACTTTGTTTCGGAAGTTCCCGAGAGGGAAATATTGCCGCTATAAAAGACAATGCCTTTGTTATCCCCGCCGCCTTTTACATCGACAGTTCCGGCAGTTATATTCACGTTGCCTTTTTCGACGTAGAAAGAATCGGATAGCGTGAGATCTGATGCAATGTTAAATGCGGGAGTGTCGCCGGCTCCAGATTCCCCTGCCTTCATTGAGATATTAGTTGCGGCGGCTGTGGCGCTTATGTTCGTTGTGCCGTACCAAATTCTGACGTTGTCGGACGAAGTCGGAGGAGTGGCGATGGGCTCATACGTTGAGGGGTCAACCCAAGTGGTGGAGCCAGTCCAATCGGCTTCGGAAACTTCGCTATTTCTAAGGTACGTCGCGGCTGTTGCGATGTTCGCCGCAAGAACAATCGCCGCAAAAGAATATATATTTTTCATTTCCATAGTTTTGGCAATGTGCAAAAATTTTTGTTTATTTATATATATGCCTACCCTAAAAATTTGATATTTCAAGCTTTTTTTGAAAAAAATCGCAAAAAAAAAGAAACTTTTTTACACTTTTTTGAATAAAAAATCCTGCCCTGAAGTGTATTTTTAAACATACTTTCCCCCTCCTCTTTTTTTATCCCGAAGTTTCTCCCCAAAGTATTTTTAATATGGCAGCGGGCGCACAGAAACAAACAAGAAGGCGTAAAGAGCGAGGACAGCAAGAAAGGGTGCGAAAGAGTGTACAAAAAAAGGTACTCGACTGAGCACCCTTTCTTGATCCCGGAGCTATTTGCGGCTTATTGTTTGTTTATGCCGCCCGCGTCCCCAGCGTCCTTTCCTTCCATCTTAGCCTTTTCCGCTGCCACAATCGAGCGCACGCGGGCGGAGAACTGCTCATAGCTCTCGCCCTCCTCGACAGCGACGGGCGGCAAAATTTTTATGCGGATTTTCGTGCCGCGCACGGGCAGGCTCGCTCGGGCTTTCAAGCCCTCAAACGCGCCCGAAATCACCATGGGCACGACTTTTACTTTCATCTCCTTTGCAAGAATTGCGAACATCGGCTTGAACTCTGCAACCTCGCCGCCGCGCGTGCGCGTGCCCTCGGGGAACATGACGACGTAGTTTTTGCGCCGCAGGCACTCCGCAAGCTTCTGCACCGACTCCTTTATGTTCGATTTTACGTCGACCACGATTATGTTGCTGTGGCGTATGTAAAATTTCATGAGGCGGCTGCGCATCATAGCGCGCATTTTCGCGAAGAAATAAAACTTGTATATCTTCTTTCGCGGGAACATCTTGGCGAAGAAGAAGCCGTCGCATAAAGATTGGTGGTTGGGCGCAACAATGAGGGGTTCGCCGTCTTTTATGTGCTCTTTGCCCTCGATTTTTATGTCGTACCAGAGCCAGAAAAACACTCTCGAGACAAACAGGGTAATCGCGTGGAAGAAGTACGTTTTGGGGATTTCGGGCGGGTTGCAGCCGTTGAGGATTTCGCCCCAGGCAACAGACTTTGCCTTGCGCGGGCGCGCCTCGGGCTTTTGAGCCTCGGGCGAGCTGTTTTGTTTCAGTTTTTCGTCGACAAAATTCGAGACTTTGCGAAGCGACGAGTTTTTTTCAAATTCACTTTCTTGCATGTCAATTCCGTAATTTTCCTTTATAAAGCCGTGAAGGGCGACTTTGCCGAGCGAGTCGAGCCCCAAGTCCATTTCCATGTGGGCGTCGGGCAGGACGGGGGCTGAAATTTGCATCGCCAAAAACTCCTTCAAGTCTTTGTATGTTTTTGTTTCGGGCTCGGGCGCAGACGCTTCTTCCATCGGCAATTCCGTCTTCACGCTTTCGACAAAAGAGGCAAGCTGGAAGCGTTTTAGCTTGCCGATGCGCGTGCGCGGGAATTCCTTTGTGGTGACGGTGAAGCGGATTATGCGCCTGTAGGAGGCGTTTGCCCTGTTGTAGGGCAAAATCGCGTTTTCCCTGACGAAGGCCTCCGCGCCCTCCTTGCCCAGAGCCGCGTATTTTTCGGCGGAAATGCGGCAAATCGCCTGCAGGACGTCGCCGTGCATCAATACGCCGATTTCCTCGAGCTCGGGGCACTTTTCCTTTATCTGCTCTTCAAGCTCCAACGGGTTTAGCTTTTTGCCGTTTGGCAGCACTATGATTTCCTTGCGCCTGCCTGTTATGAACAAAAAGCCGTCTTCGTCGAGATAGCCCAAGTCGCCCGTGTAGAGCCATCCGTTTTTAAAAGAAGCCTCGTTTTCCTCGGGCCTCTTGTAGTATCCCTTTGTTATGCTCCTGCCGCGCACGATAATTTCGCCATCGTCGATTTTGACTTCGTTTGAAGGCAGGGGCTCGCCGCAAGAACCGACTTTTATGCGGTTCATGCGGGGGAAAGAAATGATTGGCGCGGCCTCGGTCATGCCGTAGCCCTCGCAAATGTTAAAGCCAAGCGCGTTCAAGTCGGAGATTATGTCGCGGTTTATCGCAGCCCCGCCGCAGACCCACGCGCTGACTTTGCCGCCGAAACGCCTGTGTATAGTTCCAAAGAGCGCGCGAGCAAACTTCACAGACCCGACGAATTTCGAGAATAAAAAGAGCGATTTTGCGATTTTGGACTTGTTTATTTTTTCGACAATGTTTGCGTGGATTAGCTCGTAAAAGCGCGGCACAGAAATTACCATTGTCGCCTTTCTCTTTGCCAGAACCCCCGCGATGTCGGAGGGCGAAAGGCTTTTTGGGAGCACCACCGACCCCCCTATGAAAAATAGCCCCACAACCGTGCCCATTAGCGGCAGAATGTGCTGGAAAGGCAGCATTGCAAGCGTGCGCATGCCCGCGTAGTAGTAGCCCGCCTCCGCAACGGCGTCGATGTTCGCCTTCAAGTTGTCGAACGAAAGCATTACGCCCTTGGGGTTGCTCGTCGTCCCCGAAGTGTACACGATGAGCGCAAGCGCGTCGGCGTCGCACTCGATTTCCCAGCCGTCGGGGATTTTCGCTTTTTCATCGGGCTTTTCGACGTCTTCGAGCACGCAAATTTCGATGTTTCTGCCCGACTTTTCGGCGGCGGCGCGGGCGTTTTCTAAATTCGCCCTTGAAGTGAAGAGAAAGTCCGCCTCGCTGTCCGCCAAAATGAAGGCGGTTTCAGGAACGTGCAAAGTGGCGTCGACGGGCACGACTGTGCAGTGCTTAAGCCACGCCGCGTACAGCGCGCAGACCCAATCTGGCGAATTTTCCGCGTAAATGGCAACGTGCGCGTTTTCAGTTTTCAGGCATTCGGCGAATTTTAAAATCCGCGCGTACATTTGCGAATACGAGATTTCAAAGTCGTCGCCCAAAAACGCGGGCAGGTCGAAATTTTTAAGGAATGCAAATTTCATAAATTCAAAAATTTTTTAGGCTTCTGCGATGAAGCAGTTTTTGCCGAGGCGCGAAAGGATGTCGGCTTTGAGGCGCGGCAAATCCTCGGGGGCGAGATTGTTTGTTATTGCAAAGCACGCGCTGCCCGAGCCGCTCATAAGGCAGGGCAAATTGTACTCTTTTTTTACGAAATTCAAAATCGCCTCCAAAGCGGGGAATTTTTCAAACGCCGGAATTTGCATGTTGTTTA
>JAFXRX010000093.1 GCA_017526045.1 Opitutales bacterium | reverse complement strand
GCCCGTTATCGTCACTTTTGTCTGGTTTTTGTCAACCGCCACGCCGCTTACGACGAGGCCTTCAAGAGATGGTACTTCTGCCTTCACTATTGTTCCGCTGTTGTTGTTAAAACTTGATCTTACCTCAAAAACCACATTGTATTTGCGCGCAAATTCCACCGAGCGCGCCTGCATTACCTTCGAGCCGCTCGAAGCCATTTCAAGGAGCTCGTCGTAATCCATAACCCCGATTTTTCGCGCCGCCTTCACGATGCGCGGGTCGGCTGTGTAAATGCCGTCGACGTCCGTAAAAATCTGGCAGATGTCCGCCTTCAATGCGCCCGCCAAAGCCATTGCCGAAAGGTCGCTGCCGCCGCGCCCCAAAGTGGTTACGTGCCCGTCGGGGTCGATGCCCTGGAAGCCCGCCACAATCACGACGTTGCCCGCTTCAAGCTGTTTTTTGATGTCGCCGCCCGTAACTTCGACTATGCGCGCGCGGGTGTGGTTGAAGTCCGTATAAATGCCCGCCTGCGCGCCCGTGCGCGAAACCGCCTTCACGCCCAGCGAGTGCAGAGCCATTGCGGTGAGCGCGATTGTCTCCTGCTCGCCGACAGCCAAAAGCATGTCCATTTCCCTTTCGTCGGGGATTGGGTTGAGAGCCTTCGCGCGCTCGATTAGCTGGTTTGTAACGCCGCTGCGCGCGCTTACGACAACCACGACTTTGTTGCCCGCATCGACGTTTTCCTTGATGCGCTGCGCAACAACCTTGATTCTTTCGACATCGCCAACCGACGTGCCGCCGTATTTTTGTACAATGAGAGCCATTCGGCAACCTTTCGGAATCCTCGGGGCGCGCCGCGTTCGGCAAAACGCCCCTTTTTGAAAAAATTTAAGCAACAGATAATGGATATAGTTTTTGCGCAGTCAAGAATTATATCTTACTTGGATTTGCGCATTTTTTTAACCCTATCGGCGTAAATTCTGGCGACGCGCTCCTCGACTTCCTCGACGCCGCCCGAGGAGCTGACGCAAATACCCGATTTCATGTAAAAATCCTTGCGCGCCTGCAAAAGCTCGCAAATGCGCCCTTTCGGGTCGGGGACGTTCAAAAGCGGGCGCGTTTTGGAAAGGCAAACCCTTTTGTAAATGACCTCGGGGTCGGCGAAAAGCACGACTGCAATCCCCCTGCTTTTGACAAGCTCGGGCATGCCCTCGCGGCAGACGAGCCCGCCGCCGCAGGAAACAACGCAACCGTTTTCGGGGTGCCCGCTTTCGATGAATTCGCGCTCCATTTCGCGGAATTTTTCCTCGCCGAACTTCGCAAAAATCTCCTTTATCGACATGCCTTGCGCCTTTTCGATTTCGGAGTCGCTGTCGATGAACTTGAGCTTGAACCTCTCGGCTATGCGCCTGCCGACCGCGCTTTTGCCCGTCCCCATAAAGCCCACCAAATAGAGGTTCGGAAACGGCGCCCAACGCTTGTCCAATACTGCCCTGCCATGTTTCATCGTATAACAAGGTAGCCAAAAACCGCCTCGGCGCAAGAATTTTTTGCCCCGAATTTGCGCGGCTAAAAAACGCTAATTTTCAAATTTCGCCTTCTTTTTAAGAATGTTGACATCAAGCCAAGCCTTAATCCACGCCAGCATCTCGCGCGAATTGTTGCGCAGCTTGTACGAAAATTTTACATTGGGAACTGCCGCTGCGGCGGCGCAATTCGGCATGCCGTTTGCCTCGCACAGAAAAAGAGCCCGCTTGCAGTGCAGCGGCTGCGAAACTACAATAAATTTTTCGCACGCAAAAAGATTTTTCGCCCGCCTTATCGAATCGAGGGTGCGCAAGCCCGCATAGTCGGCAAAAATCGCGCTTTCGGGAACGCCGAGGGCGGCAAGGTCTGCCTTCATCTGCGTCGGCTCGTCGTAGTCGGCGCGCGAATTGTCGCCGCTTGCGATTATTTTTTTGGCTTTGCCGAGCCTGTAAAGCTCGGCGGCGGTTTCAATTCTTGTTTTGTAGTACAAATTTTCGCTGCCGTTTTTCAGATATTTTATCGAGCCCAAAACGAGCGCATACTCCATTTCTGGCGCGTCCTGCGGCCTTTCATAAACCTCGTAAGAGCCGATTTTAAACCATACGCAGGCTGCAAAAACCGCCAAAAGCAAAAACGCAACAGCCCCCACGATAAAAATTTTTTTCAAGACCTTTTTCATATTTTATTTTTTCGCCCAAATTTAAAAAATCCGCCTGCCCCCTCAACAAAAAGAAAACATCCACTTAAATAGTATTCTATTTTTTTAAAGAAGAAATCCCTTTAAAATAAAGGAAAAAATTTTTTTAAAATTTTGTTGACAAAGCCAAAAATTTTTTAAACACTACCAAAATAATAATGATTAAAGCGATGAAAAACAAAACACGCAAAATAAATCCAAACATTCTCTTTGGCGTCGCGCTTTTTGAGATTGCGCCCCGCGCATTGGCATGCGCAAGCCGAATGTGTAGAACGCGAATGCAATAGGCGGCGCGGGCAAAATTTTTAATGCAAATCCGCAAAAAATTCCGCCGCCGCCAAAAAATCAAACAGATAAAAAATCCAAAACAAACACCAAAAATAGAAAGAAAATTTATGAGCAAAAAAAATTACAGATACGAAACTCTCGCAATCCACGCAGGCCAAGTTCCCGACCCCGCAACGCAGGCAAGGGCTGTCCCCGTTTACCGCACGACCGCGTTCAACTTCAAGAGCGCAAAGCACGGCGCAGACCTCTTCGCGCTCAAAGAATCGGGCAACATCTACGCGCGCCTAATGAACCCGACAAACGACGTCCT
>JAFXRX010000092.1 GCA_017526045.1 Opitutales bacterium | reverse complement strand
GCGGCGAGCGGAAAACGACGGCCTTCAAAACTTTTTCCACCGAATTGTCGAAAACCCTCTCGCCGCTCGATTTCAAAATTCGGAAGTTTGAAACCCTGCCGTTGGAGTTTATCGTGAAGCTTACGGCAACCGACAAATCCATGCCGGCGCACTCCTCGGGCAAGACCCAATGCCTGCGCAAAAGCGCATAGACTTCGCTTTCGTAAGAGCTCATCTGCCCCGCGTCCGACGCCGAAACCTGCGCGCTCGAGGCTCTGCTGTCTTCAATCGACAAATTTTGCGTTGTCTTTACAGGGGAAAAAACCGGTTTTTTTGGTTTAGGCTGGGGCTTTTTCGTAGTTTTTAGCGGCTTGCGGTTTTTAAAAAAATCTTCGGCTGAAACCCTTTTGGGCGGAGTCGGCTTTGCCTTGTTTGAGTCTTTCACAGTTTGCGGCTTTGGCTTTTCGGGCTTCGGCTGCGGCTCGGGCTCGGGCTGCTCCGCGATTTCGGGCGTGGGCGGCAGCTCGATTTCTTTAAGAGGCTTGATTTTGTTTATTTTTATTTCCTCTACCTGCGCTTCGGGCTGCGGTTTTTTTTGCGGGGTTTCGGAAACTTTTTCCGACGGCGCGGGCATTAGCGTAAACGGCTCGGGCTTTGGCAATTCCTTCTTGAAAAAATCGGAAAAAATAGCGTAGGACAAAATCAAAACAAACAACGCGAAATGCCCTATTATCGACATCCAAAAGCTCGACTTGAAATTCCCGCCCATTGCCCCGCCGCTATTCCACGATTGTTGAAATGCTTATTTTTGTAAGCTTGTTTAGCGTTATCAAATCCAATACGTCCACCAAAACCTGCGCCTTGAGCTCCCTGTCGACGCGCAGGCTGATCGGGTTCGGGTCGGGCATCGCCGCCAAATTCGCAAGCTGGTTTTTAAGCTCGGCAAACGAAACTTCCTGCTTGCCCCAAAACAAATTCCCCTGGGCGTCGATGTTTATCACCTGGAATTCGACGTCCGCCTTCTGGACTGCGGCGCGCTTTTCCTGCGCGGGCAAATTCAGGTCGATTGACTGCTCCAAAAGCGGCGCGGAAACCATAAAAATTATGAGCAGCGAAAACGCCAAGTCCATAAGCGGCGTGACGTTCAATTCGTTGAGCGCGCTCAAAGACCTTTTTCTGTTGAAGCTGCGTGCCATGGCTATTTTTCGAAATCCTCGCCCTCGCCCAAATCCAAGTCAAAGCGCAGGGGCTGCTGCGCGGGCGTGGCGGCGGACAAATCGCGCGGCTTAAAATCGGAGGCTTGCAAATCCTGGCGCGCGGGGCTTGCCGGCATTTTTTTCTGCGAAAGCTTCAAGCGCTCCTGGAGCTCGATTTTATCGGCGAGCGAGCTTGCAAAGTTTTCGAGAGTCAAAACCATTCCTTTTGAAAGGCTCAAAAGCCCGTTGTAGCCGAAAACCGAAGGAATTGCAACCACGAGCCCCGCGATTGTAGTAAGCAGCGCGCCCGAAACGCCCGGGGCGAGAGACTGCAAAGTCGCGGACGCGCCCTCCGCGCCCATTGCGCCGAAGCTGTCCATGACGCCCCATGCCGTTCCCAAAAGCCCCAAAAACGGCGCGCCGCTTATGATTGAGCCGAGCATCACCATTTTTGTCTCGTATATCTGCGACTGGTTCGCGACGGCGCGGGCTATTGCGTTTTCCACATAGCCCATTTTTATCGAAAGCATCTCCTTGCTGTCGATTGCCCCGACGTCGGCGTTGCGCATCGCCGAGACAGCCTCTTTAATCAAAACCGCGTAGGAGCCCTTCATGCCCCTGTTTTGCTCCGCGAACTCCTCGATGTCCACGGCCTTTGCGATTTTCTGCTCCGCGACGGCGTTTTGCTTTTTGATTTCCAGAAGCTCCAAAAGCTTGCCAATCATAATGGTCCACGCCCCGACGCTAAACAAAATCAGAACGCATATAATCGCCTTGCCCGCGAAATTTGAATCCGAAAAATATTGGACAATCCCCGCCGAAAAAAATAAAAAGTTTCCCATAAAAAATCCTGCAAAAAAGAGTTCATATTATTTTCGTCATAAAGCCAACATATTTTTTTGGGAATTTATTTTATTTTCAAGACGCTTTATGTGTCCGAGGTAAAACTCGTAAGAGGGGTGGCTTTTGTCGAAGCTGCCGGCGCGGCTCAAAAGCAAATCCAGAGCCTCCCGCGCCCTGCCGCATTCCTCGAGCATGTTGGCGCAGTCGCGCACGACGTATATCGGCGCGCCCTCGTCGCAGGCCGCCTTGTGCCACTGCAAAGCCGCGTTTTTGTCGGCGAAAACTTTTTCGTAAATAATAGCCTTGTCGAGCTTGAGCCTGCGGCTTTTGGGGTTTGCAACAAGCCCCCTGTCGAGAAACTCCAAAGCCAGAGCCCCCTGCCTTCGGCGTATGGATTTTTGAACCGACTGCGGAGCTTTCCCGCCGCCGAAGAGCCAGTGCGGGGTGTCGAATGCGATAATGCTTGCGCCCAAATTCCAAAACACAATGTTTTCGGGGTCGAGCTCGACGCAAAGCTCGATGTTTGAAAGGCATTTTTGATAGTCGCCCCTCTCCCACGCAAGATAGGCCTTAAGCCATACAAAACTTGCAATCGCCTCCCTGTAGCCGCCGAACACCGCAAACGCCGCGGCCCTGCCGCCAAATTTTTTTTCGGCGCGCTGCGGGGCGGCGATTTTTGCAAGAAACGACGAAGCGTAGCCGACCGCCGCCAGAGCCGCGCAGGCGCACAAAACTTGAAGGAATATTTTCAGCCTATATTTCACGCGAAGCAAAAGCCCAAACGCTCAAAATCAAGAACGCAAATATGTAAATAACCCCGTAAAAAAACGCCGCAAAAAACTGCGCCCAATTTACGCCGCCAAAAATAAAGCCTATGGAGTTTTCGAATATATCGAAGTCGGGCACGATATAAAGCGCGGCGTTCAGCAAAAAGCCGCCGCCCGAGAAGAATTCCGAGCACGAAACAACGGCGGCGGCGCAAACCATGAACGAGGCAATAATGGCAAACACCATCGACCTCGACGCCGCGCACACAAGGCACGCCATCGCGGCAATCGCGACGAGCTTTACATACTGCAAAAAGCCGAACACCGCATACCCCGCCCATTTCAAGTCGGGCCTGCCGCCAAGAAACATTTCGTCGGGCAGCAAGCCGAGTTTTTGGCGAGTCAAAAACAGCGGGATTGCGCCCGCCAAAAGCACCGCGAGCGCGAAAATTGCAAGCATCGCCGCGACCCCCGCAAGCTTGCCCGCCACAAACTGAAAGCGGCTTACGGGGCGCGCCAAAAGAGTTGCCGCGGTTCTATTTTCGATTTCCGAATAAAAGAGCCTGCACGTCAAAACAACAGAGACGACCGCCCCGAAAAACCCGAGCGCGCCCGCCGTGAAATTCGCCGTAAATTTCAGCTGCTCGTGCCCCAAGTCGAGCTTCATCGCCCACATCGAAAAAAGCGTAAGGGCAACCGCCGCGGCGAGAATAAGCGAAACCAATTTCTGCCTGAACGCCTCCCTTGCGGAGTTTTTTGCAATCAAAAAAATCTTTGTCATTTGCCGCGCCTTTCAAAAACGATTTTGTTGAAGAAGTCCGCAAGCGAGCCGCCTCCCTTTTCCACTTTTAAATCGGCTCCGAACTCCGCCGCCGATTTTTCAACCGCCCCGAAAAATTTTTCCGTCGGGTTTTTTACGCGTATGAGAGCCTCGGAATTGCGCCCCAAAATTTCGTCGAGAGCCCCGAACGCGGCGACTTCGCCCTTGTAAAGAATTGCGACGCTGTCGCAAATTTGCTCCACTTCGCGCAGCATGTGCGAGCAAATTAAAACCGTCTTGCCCGACGCTTTCAGCCGCAAAATCAAGTCCTTCATATCCGACATTCCAATCGGGTCGAGGCCGGAATTTGGCTCATCCAAAATAACGAGCTCGGGGTCGTGCGCGACCGCCGCAGCCAAGCCCGCGCGCTGCAGCATCCCCTTTGAAAACGTGGAAAGCGGGCGGTCTTGGCAGTCCGAAAGACCCGCGAGCGAAAGGGCGTTTTCAGCGGAAATTTCCGCGTCCGCTGAGCGCATGCCGCTCATTTGCGCGTAGAATTTCACAAGCTCCTTCGCGGTCAAAAAGCCGTAAAAATTCGGGGCTTCGGGCAGATAGCCGATTTTCGACTTTGTCTTTTCGCCGATTTTTTCGCCGAAAATTCTGCACTCGCCCGAGTTCTGCTTCAAAAGCCCGAGCATGATTTTTATCGCGGTGCTCTTGCCCGCGCCGTTTGGCCCGAGCAGCCCGAAGATTTCGCCGCGGCGCACAGCAAACGACACTTCGTTCAGCGCGCGCACCAAAATTCCGCGGATGCCGCTTCGGAAATATTTTGTAAGGCGGGAAATTTCTATGACGCTTTCCATTAGAGTTCGATGTTAAAGCCCTTGTATTTTAAATCGGTTTCGCCGTCGAGAATTTTTGTCTTTTTTATGAAATCCGCCATGCTTTCGCAAAGGGCTTCGACATACTCGCAGACCTCTTCGCGCCCGCCGGCTGCGCAAAGCTCGACCCTGCCGTCGTCGAGATTTTTCACGTATCCTGCGACGTCGTAGGCGGCTGCGATTTGCCGCGCCTTGTACCTGAACCCGACGCCCTGCACCCTGCCCTCAAACCAAACCATTCTTCTGAAATTTGCCATAACTATTTCCCCGCGAAAATCTGCGCGAATTTTTTGTGGACGCCGTCGAACGAGCCGTTCGAAAAAAACGCGCAAACGATTTTTTCGCCGCACGCCGCCGCCGTTTCGACGTCGGAGACAAGCGCGTTCAAAAGCCTTTCGTTGGAGTCGAACGCCGCGAAATTTTCGCCGCCTTTTTGCGCGAGGCGGAATGTGTCCATGCGCCTTTGCGCGTTCAGCTTTTCGATGTTGTGGATGTGCGCGATGTAAACTTTGTCGGCGTTTTTCAGGCTCGAGGCAAACTCGTCCTCAAATATGTTCATCTTCGCGGTGTTCGAGCGCGGCTCGAACGCGGCGTAAATTTTAAAGCCCGCAAACCTTTCGCGCAGGGATTTCAGCGTGCCCGCAATGGCAGTCGGGTGGTGTCCGAAATCCTCTATTGCCACAATGTTTGGCGTGTCCAAAATTACGTCTTGCCTGCGCTTGACGCCGCCGAAAGACGACAGCGCGCCCAAGTCCAAATCGAGCGGATTTTCAAGCCCCAAAATCGACGCAACACCCATAACCGCCATCGCGGCGTTTCGCGCATTGTATTCGCCCTGCAAGCCCCATTCGATTTTTTTCGACTTGCCGCCGAAATTCAAAACGAAAGACGAGCCAAAACGCGCCTCCTTGAATTCCGAAATTTTCAAGTCGCAATTTTCGCCAAAGCCGACTTTTACGCGGCGCACCCAGGGCGTGGGCTCCAAAGACGCAATGTTCTGGTCGTCGCCGTTTTCGACGATTGCGCCGCCGCCCGAGACAATCCTGCGCACATGCGAAAACGTGCGCTTTACGTCGTAGAGGTCGCGGAAAATGTCGGCGTGGTCGAATTCGATATTGTTGATTAGCAAAACGCGCGGGCGGTAGTGTATAAATTTGCTGCGCTTGTCGAAAAACGCAGTGTCATACTCGTCGCCCTCGATTACAAACGGCGCGTCCGCCAAGCCGAAGTTCGAGCCGCCCGGCAAGTCTTTGGGCACTCCGCCAATCATCCAGCCCGTGCCGGGATTTTGGCGCGAAAGAAGGTATGTTGCGATTGTCGTTGTGGTGGTTTTGCCATGCGTGCCGCTTACAACCAAGGCGGGGCGCGAGCCGATAATCTTCGAGCCAATCAGCTCGGCAAGCGATGTAAATTCAAACTCGCGCGTCTTCAAAAGCCACTCGATTTCAACATTCATGCGGCTTATGACGTTGCCGACAACTACCAAGTCGGGGCTAATTTTTTTCAGCCTCTCGACGTCCCAGCCCTCGCAAATTTCAATGCCCGCGTTTTCGAGCACGCTTTTCATGGGCTCGTAAACGCCGGTATCCGCACCGCTTATTTCGTGCCCGATATTTTTAAGCATTACGGCGATGTTGCCCATTGCCGTCCCGCAAATTCCCATAAAATAAATTTTCATTTTTTAACGCCTTCCAAATAGTCCAAAAGTTTGTCCCTAAATAAAATGTGCGCCCGCGACAAAACCCAAAACAAAATTATCGCGGCCAAAAATGTTTTGTCCGAAGTCAAATATTTAAAATTGAATTCCGGACGCTGCAAGATGTCCGCGTAATAAATTTTAAAAGCAAAATAAATTGGCAAAATGCTGCCGACGAGCTGGAAAAACCTGTAATGCGAGTAATGCCTGTTTAAAAGCACAATAAAAAATACCGCGTACTCCGCGACAATAAACGGAAGAAATTTTCCGAAATCACAATCGCCCCCCATCGCAAACAACAAATAAAAAACGAACATCGGCAGCAATAACATCGCCGCAAAAGAAGCCCAGCTCCGATGTTTGGCGGCAAAAACTCTCACCAAAAACATCGACGCACCCAACGAAAAAAGCATCCCAAGAAGAAACGAAGCGTTTTCCGCCGCGACGTCGCCATGCCCCGAAAAGAATATGTCAACTAATACCGCCGCAAGGAATATCGGCACCGACAGAACATACGCGCCAACCAGCCTCCAGCCGCCGCAAAAATCCGCAGCCTTTTCCGCTTTTTCATTGAAAAAGTTTGCGAAAATCCGCGTTGTCAGGAGTTTTTTCAGCATAGGAATTTTTTAATTATTGCGCAAAAATTCGACGCACTTTTTGACCTCTTTTACGGGGTTGCGCGTGCCCTCGTATTCGATTACAAAATAGCCGTCGTAGCCCTGTGCGTCCAAATTTTCCAAAACTTTTTTCATGTCGGCAACGCCCGTTCCGAAAGGCACGCAGCGCGCGTTCAAGTTGTCAAACTTGTTCATGTCCTTAAAGTGTATGGCGGCAAGCCTGCCCTTTAAAATGTTGTGGCCTTCGATTGTGTTTAGCCCCGACCTTATCCAGTGGCCGTTGTCGGCGCAGGCGCAAATGTTTTTGTAGGGGCGGATTAACATTTCCACAAGGCGCGGATAAAAGTAGGCGTTATTTTTGTAGTTGTTGTAGGCGTGGTTGTGCAGAGCCATTTTCACGCCGTAAAGCGGGGCGATTTCCTCCCAGAACGGGAACTGCTCGGGCTTGTCCTCCGTTATGATTACGGGGCAGCCGAACTCCTGCGCGAACTTGCACAAATTTTCAACCTCCGCCCTGTTTTTGGAATATACAACGCCGTAGGAAATCACCTTGATTTTTGCGTCGTTTAAGAGCTTGTGCGCGTAAGCTTTCTGCTCCTCGTTCCTCGAGGGGTTGAAGCGCACGTCGGGGTATTTTTTGCTGAGCTTCAAGCCGCCCGAAGCGCCGATGCAGTCGATGCCGACCTCCTTTAAAACGGGTATGAGCTCGTCGAGCGGCAGCTCCGAAAACGTGTAGGTTTGAACCGCGACTTTGCGCGGCGGATTTTTCGCGGCGAGCGCGCTTGAGTTGAAGGCAAAAAACGCCGAAAAAGCGATGGCAAGAAGCAGTAATTTTTTCATGAATGCGAAGGTATATTCAAAATCCCGCGCGTTCAAGATTTTTTATTTCAAGAAATGGCGAATTCAAGAAGCACCGCCG
>JAFXRX010000091.1 GCA_017526045.1 Opitutales bacterium | reverse complement strand
GGCTCAATTCCTCCCTTGAATTGAAGGTGATGGAAAACGAAAGCCTGCGCGCGCGCCTGAAACGCTACGAGGAAATTTTCGCGATGCCGCCCATGGGCATGTATAAAGCCCACGTCGCGCGCATCGCCCGCAGAGACCTCAACGCCTGGTGGCAGCAGCTTGTCATACGCAAGGGCTCTCTCGACGGGATAAAGGAGGGCAGCGCGGTTGTTTGCGGCGGTGGCGTTGTCGGCAGGGTGAAGGAAGTCGGGCTTTATACGAGCGTCGTGGAGCTTGTCTCGAGCAGGAATTTCAGGATTGCCGCGAATTTCGAGGGCGACGACCGCCCCGTGATTTACCAGGGCGTCGGGCAGATTTCCTTCGGCGAGGCGTGCGGCGAAGTCGTCGACGTCTATGCGGACATGTCCGCCGCGCCCTCGAAGCCGCGCAGGCTCGTCACTTCGGCGCTGGCGGGGGTTTTCCCCGAGGGCATGCCAATCGGCACGGTTTCAAATTTGAGCCTGAACTACGACGGCATTTTCAAAACCGGAAGGGTTAAGCTGGGCACTAATCTTTCCGCGCAGAACGAGGTTTTGGTTCTCGTGCCCATAGAGGGCTCGAAATGACGCTTTTTAAGGACATCAAGCCGCGCTTTTTTATTGTTTTTTGCGTAAATCTCGCGCTTTTTTGGCTGATTTGCCTGGTAAACGACGCGCTTTCGGGCATCGGCGTATATGTGTATCTGCCCGCGTTTTTGATTGTGCCTTCCGCGCTTTTTTTGGGCTTCGGGGGGGCGATGTTCATGGCTGTGTTTTTCGGGCTGATGTTCGAGGCGCAGACGCCGCTTGACGGCGCGCTTACCCCGGTTTTGTTCGCGGCGGCGGCTTTTGTTGTTTTTGAAATGCGCCAAAAGTTCAGGAGCCTCGACTCCTTCGGGATAACGTGGCTTTGCTGGATTGCGAACATGCTGATGTATTTAATAGCGGTTCTTTTCATATTCCCGCGGGCCGTCGCGCCGTTTTGGGGCTACGTTTTGCGCGTGTTCACCGACGCGGTTTTCACGTCTTTTATGGCGGTTTTGTTTTCCGCATACGTCGTAAATTTGAACAAGTCGGTCGCCTATCTTTTGGGCGTGCCGCTAAATGTAAAAGAGGAGTCTTAGGCGCGTATGGCTGAAAAGAACTGGGATTCGGCGGCAAAGCGCAACGCGAGGCTCTACGCTCTTTACTGGGTGTTCGGCGGAATGTTTCTGGTTTTGGTCTGCGCGCTCGCCTACCGCCAGATTTACATGTACAACTACTACCACCGCAAGGGGCTGCTGCAAACCCAGCGCAGAATTATCCAGCCTGGCGCGCGCGGCGACATTTACGACAGAAACGGCCGCCTGATTGTCGGCAACCGCCCGGTCTTCGACGCCGTCGTCTATTTCAACGACGCCCGCTTCGATTTCCGCAAGGAATACGCGCGCCTCAACAAATTGCGCAAGCAGCGGCGCGAGCCCTTCGACTACGGCAAGCTCGCAAACGCCGCGCGCACCAACGTTTTGCAGTCGTACATCGACGAAATCAACTCAATCCTCAAAACCGACTTTAAGCTCGACGCCGACTTCAACCGCCACTTCTCGGGCAGGCAGCTGATGCCGCTGCCGCTTGTCAAAAATCTGACAATCTCCCAGCACGCGATTCTTGCCGAAAAGCTGAGCGTCGACAAGTCCGCAGTGCAAATTTACACCGACACCTACCGCTACTATCCCTACGGCGACAGGGCCGCGCACGCCGTCGGCTACATCCGCCCCGAAATCGAGCAGGTCGACCCCGACATCCCCGGCGACGACCTGCGCACCTTTTCGTTCCTGGGCAAAATCGGCAAGTCTGGCGTTGAAAGGGCTTTTGAGGACAGGCTTGCGGGCGAGACGGGCGCGGAGATTTGGGTTGTCGACCACAACGGCTTTACCTTTGAAAAGCTCGAAGCCAAAAGCCCGCGCAAGGGCGCGAATTTGCAGGTCTCTTTGGACATGGAATTGCAGGGAGCCATTGAGGACGCCTTCCCCAACCGCAAGGGCGCGGCTGTCGCCCTCGACGTAAAGACCGGCGAAATTTTGGCGATGGTCAGCCGCCCGAGCTACGACCCGAACACGTTTTTCCCCCAGATGACGCACGCGATTTACGACGACATCCGCGACCGCGGCGCATGGCTAAACCGCGCGACGCAGGGGCTTTACCCCCCGGGCTCGACTTTTAAGATACTAACATCCATAGCTGGCATAAAAAGCGGGGCAATCGGCCCGAACACTGTGAGCTATTGCGAGGGTTACTACCAGGTGGGCTCGCGCAAGTTTCCATGCCATAACCGCTATGGCCACGGCGAAGTCAATTTGCAGCAGGCAATCGCCAAAAGCTGCAACGTGTTTTTTTACGAGCACGGCCAGCAAATGGGCATTAAGCCTATAGCCGAAACCGCAAAGGAAATGGGCTTGGACTCCCCGACGGGCGTCGAGCTCAAGGAGGAGTCGACCCGGCTTACGATTGTCCCGACCCCCGAATACAAGCGCAAGCGCGGCAGCGGCTGGAGCAAGGGCGACACCGCAAACGTTTCAATCGGGCAGGGCGACCTCCGCCAGACGCCCCTTCAAATGGCGTGCTTTGCCGCGAGCCTCGCAAGGGGCGAAACCCGCACAAAAGCCTCCATAATCCACGACCCGACCCGCAAAACCGACATGAAATACCACGG
>JAFXRX010000090.1 GCA_017526045.1 Opitutales bacterium | reverse complement strand
GGCAGCATAAAAAAACACTGGAAAAATTCCAAAACGCCCCCCGCGAAAATGAAAACTTTTTTTTGCAAAAAAAATCTTTTTTACGTCTTGAATATTTGCGCCGCAGCCCTCGCGCTCTGCGCCTGCGCCCCGAAAACAAACCCGGTTGAAAGGCTGCGCGACACCACATGGGAGCCCATTTTCACAAAGGGCTCGGCAAAGGCGAAAAAGCCCTCCGACGAAGCGCACAAGCCGTTCTTGTATTTCGCAAAAGACTTAAAAATCACGATGATGGCGGGCGAGCACAGGGCAAACGCCGAAATAAGGCTGGAGCGCAAAAAAATCAAAAGGAGCGAGTGTAAGCTCGAATGGCAAAGCCTTTCAATCATCCAAAAATCAAATTCGGGCGCGGAGGAATTTATAGAGTACGAGGGCATTTTCATCTCCGATTTGCAGCAGGCCGACGCCATACGCCTGCACGAAAACAAGCTCGAATTTTTAAAGGGCAAAAAGCTAATGCTCGAATTCAAGCGCGTGCCCAACTTCCTCGGCAGGGCGCAAAAAGCCCGGGAATGAGCAAAAAAAGCGGGGTTTTTTTCCCGCTTTTTTAACGTCCAAATTTTTGCCACTTTAGCGTCTTTTACCGCCTGAACGCGGAACGCCCTGCGCCCCCGCCGAAGAATTTTGAGCCGCGCTGCGAGACGGCGCGGCTCGCGGGACAGACTGCGCGCGCGGCGCGGGCGGAGTGCGAGTCGCCGACTGCGAACGCGACGCGGAATTTTTAGTCCAAGACGAAGCGCTCGAGGGTCTTTGCTCTGTTTTTGCGGGCGCGCTGCGGCTTTTGTCAAAGCTTGGAGTTTTGCGCTCGGGCGCGGGGGATGCGCTCTTTGCCGAAGGCGCGCTTGAAGGCTGGTTTGCGCTGCCGGAGGGCTTTGCGTTTTTCGTGGGCAATTCCAGATTTGAAAGCGAAGACGCCGACGCCTGGCGGTTTTTCACGCCCTTTGCGGAGCTGCCGACTTTCGGGCGCGCTGGCGAAAACTTTACGCCCGAAGACTTTTTATCGGCATTTGCAGGCGGCTTTGAGCCCGCGTGCGAAGGCGGTTTGGAGCCTCCATGCGGAGTTGCGGAAGGCCTCGGACGCGGCGGAATCGGGCGCGGCGCGGGGGGCCTAATGTGGTGGCGCGGCGGGCGGTGCCCGTGCGAAAATACGATTATCGGGCGGTAAAACGGATTCCAGAAAACCAAGTCGGGAAGCCAGATTGCGGGCGACCACGTCGTAAAGGCGACGTTGGAGTAAGTAGTCGTGGTCGTCGTGGTAGTGGTGGTTGTGGAAGAAGAAGAGAGGGAATTTGCGGGCGGCTCAAACGTCAAATTCTTCGGCGGAAAAGACGTCGGCACGAACATTTGCGGATTTTTTTTGAAAGTTGCAAAGAATTTTTCAATCGAAACTTTGTAGGGCTTTCCGCCGACCACGGCCGAAATTTCCGCAGAGCGGTCGATTGAATTTAAAAGCTCGTTGAAGTCGTCAATTCTGCCGAAAGAGTAGATGCCAATCAAGGCGTAAACGCGCGCTTCGAGCGAGGGCGCATGGTAAAAAAGGTCTTTCAAGGCGTTTTCCGCTTCGGATTTATCGCACTTGTAAAGCAGGGATGAAAGCGCGAAGGCGGCTTCGGAGACTGTCGTATCGGAGGCAATGTCCATTGAGACGATTGCGCTTGCGCGCGACAGCGCCCAGGCAGCCTCGCCGACGCTCATCGGGGGCTCGGTCGCATCGTATGTCAAAATGGAAATGCCCTCGCCCTCCGCCGCAGCCTCGGAGGTCGTAGTTGTAGTAGTTTCCGTATTCTGGACGATTACAGCCGCGGGAGCCTGCAAAAAAGCAAGCGCGCCGCACAACAGCATTATCAATTTCTTTTCCATATTTTCCCTTTTTTGGGTTTAAACAAAATTCTGCCCAAAGCGGGGTTTTTTGGCAAGCAATTTTCCCCGCTTTCCCCGCTTTTCCCGTATAAACGCGTTTTTTTGAAAAAAGTTTCGCGTGTGTTTTTTTTACAAAAAAGCGGCCCGCGAAAAATCCGCAAGCCGCCTCAAAACGTTTTTTATTGGCTGTTTTTCCAAAAAATCAAGCTATGCTCTCAAGCAGGATTTCCATAATCTTCTTCGCCGAATCGGGAACGACTGTGCCCGGGCCGAAGATTGCGGCTGCGCCGTGCTCGTAGAGGAAATCGTAGTCCTGCGCGGGGATTACGCCGCCGATGATTACGACGATGTCCTCTCTGCCAAGCTTCTTCAGCTCCTCCACAAGGGCGGGCAAAAGCGTTTTGTGCCCCGCCGCAAGCGAGCTCATGCCGACGACGTGCACGTCGTTTTCAACAGCCATTTTCGCGGTCTCTTCCGGAGTCTGGAAAAGCGGTCCGATGTCGACGTCGAAGCCCAGGTC
>JAFXRX010000089.1 GCA_017526045.1 Opitutales bacterium | reverse complement strand
GCCTCAGGCCGCTTTTCTTTTGGCAGCGCGGTTATGCGGTATGCGTTTTCGGACTTGATAAACTCCACTGCCGCGGCTCCAATTTGGATTTTCGCGTTCTTTGCCTTTGAGATGTCCAAATTCGCCTCAATCATGACGGAGCTTGGGAACTTGCCAAATTCCTTAACCTCGCCGCAATTTATATCCTTAAAAATTTTTTCGTTTTTATAGATTTTTTCGACTTCCTTTGCAAGTGAGGCGTAGATAAAATATTTGCCCGATTTTTCGGCGAGGCTAAGCTCCATCGGCAGGCTCATTATTTGCGAAAAGCACATGCCGGTTTTGCCGAAATCCTCGGCGGTTGCGTTCATCCAGGAAATATTTATGACCCGCCCGTTCGGGGCGTTGTTGAAAACCTGCCCCGCGTAGGCGTTGCCGAGCACAAATTTTGCGCATCTTACGCCGCCGAGGCGCGCAAATTTTTCGCCGTCGAAGTCTCCCACGACGCATTCGCCGCGGGCGTCGAAAATCAAATATTTTTTGTCTTTGGGGTTTCCGTTTAGGGGCATTGAAATTATGTACGGACATTCGTAGAAGTCGTCAAGCTCCTGCCCGCGCTGCCACGTTTTTAAGTCTTTTGAAAAGTAGAAGACGAATTTTTTTGCGCCCGCTTCACTTTCATCGGGCTTTACGACTTCGTAGCGCAGCACTACCCACCGCTGGGTCGGCTCATGGTAAAAAATGCAGGGGTCGCGGCCATGGACAGTCGAAATTGGGTCGGGCAGGGTTTCGATGTTTATGGTGTCGGAAGTGTGCGCGACAAAGTCGCCCTTGCCGATTAGCGTATACGCCAAAATAATTCCGCCGTTTTTGTCGAAAAAGCCGCTTTTGTTTTTTGTGTCGGCAAACGCAGTGCCCGACCAAATGGCGTTGTTGCCGCCGCCCTCGTAATATCTTGCGCTGATGCCCACAGGGAGATGTTGCCAAGCCATCAAGTCTTTCGAGACGGCGTGCCCCCAGTATTTTTCGCGGCTGTGGTAGGAGAACGGCGAGAGCTGATAGTACATGTGCCAAGAGCCCTTCCAATAGACAAGCCCGTTGGGGTCGTTCAGCCAGCCTTGCGGCGCGGAAAAATGGTATTGCGGGCGCAAAAGCTCGTCGGGAAAAGTGGCTGCCCAGTATTCGTTTGCGGTCTTAAATTCGACTTTTTCAGAGGCGCTTGACAAAACTTCAACCCGCAGGCTGCCGCCCTTCAAATCGAGAGTTTCCATGGAGTAGTACCACTGCGGATTTTTAAAATCGACGCGCATTTTCGCGTTCAGCAAAACCCTTTTGTTCGATAAATCCGAAACCCTGACATACCGCTCGGTGGCGTCGTTGTTGATTGGAATATTCAAATATTTTTTCGCGTTTGGAATTTCCAAAACCGTCTTTTTTATGGCGCCTTTGGGGTTGTCGGTCAAAACGATGTCGTCGACATTTATATGCCCCCAGCCGCCTTTTGCATTGTCGACAATTTCAATTACCGCCGT
Source organism: Opitutales bacterium (assembly GCA_017526045.1). Taxonomy (GTDB): domain Bacteria; phylum Verrucomicrobiota; class Verrucomicrobiia; order Opitutales; family Intestinicryptomonadaceae; genus Intestinicryptomonas. Next base: position 94 of record JAFXRX010000089.1, on the reverse strand, counting down.
TTTGCCCAGATGGTTTGTAAGGTCTATCGACTTCTGCTCGAGCCGCTCGTTGTTTATGCCCGTAAGCCTGCCGACTTCTTTGCCTTCAATCATT
>JAFXRX010000088.1 GCA_017526045.1 Opitutales bacterium | reverse complement strand
CCTACGCAAAGGGCATAAGAAATTTCGACGCCGAAAAAGCGTACGAGTTTGCGAAAAACACGACGCTCAAGCGCGACGGCAACAATTTTAATTTCTATAAAAAAGGCTACTGCCCCGAGCACGTTTCGCACACGCTTGAAATCGCATACGGGGCGTGGTGCGTCGGCAAATTCGCCGAAATGCTCGGCAAAAAAGAGGACGCGCAGTTCTTCTACAAAGCCTCCAAAAACTACAAAAACATTTACTACCCCGAAGTAAAATGGTTCAGGGCAAAGAACGGCGACGGCTCCTGGAAAAAGTTTTACAAGCGCGAAAACGGGGCGCAAGTGGAGCTTGCCTTCGACAAGACAAGGCACGACCAGGGCTGCGTTGAAAGCAACAATTTCCAGCAGGGCTGGTTTGTCCCGCACGACATCGAAGGGCTTAAAAATCTGCTTGGCGAGGATTATTTTTTAAGCGAGCTTGAAAGGTTTTTCGACAACACCCCCGAAGATTTCATGTGGAACAACTACTACAACCACCCCAACGAGCCGAACCACCAAGTGCCCTTCATGTTCAACTACACTTCAAAGCCGCGCCTCACCCAAAAGTGGACGCGCAAAATTTGCGCCGGCGCTTACGGCGACGATGTAATGGGGCTTGTGGGCAACGACGACGTCGGCCAAATGTCGGCGTGGTACGTTTTGGCAGCGTCGGGCATACACCCCGTCTGCCCGGGAAATCCCCGCTACGAAATAACAAGCCCCGTGTTTGACAAAATCGAAATTTCCCTCGACAAACGCTACTGCAAGGGCAAGAAGTTCACGATTATCGCAAAAAACAATTCGCCCGAAAATATCTACATAAAATCCGCATTTTTAAACGGCAAGCCGCTAAAGCGGCTGTGGCTCGACCACTCCGAAATCGCCGCGGGCGGCACGCTCGTCTTGAATATGGGCAAAGAATAAAAATTCTTTTTGCGCAAAAATCCCGCAAAAATCAGCCCGCGTTTTCAAAGTGCAGAATTTCCACAATTTTGCCATTGCCGTCGTGGTTGGCTTCGACGACGTCGAAGCGGAAATTGCGCCCGAAAGCGCCGTTTTCGCGCATGAAAGCGCGGGCGCATTGGCGCAGAAACGCCCGCTTTTTGGGGGAAGTCGCGCTGTAATAGCCGCGCACTTTCGCGTAAACCGGCCGGCATTTCACTTCGGCAAAGACGATTGTGTCGGAGGGCTTGTCGTAGCAAATTATGTCGATTTCGTACCTGCCGCTGCGGTAGTTGCGCGCGATGATTTTCAGCTTCTTTTCGCGCCTTAAATATTTGGCTGCGGCAAGCTCCGCCCTGCGCCCCAAATTCTGCGGGCGCCGCCAAAAAAACAAATTTTTTAAAAAGCCAAAAAACCCCATGGCCTTAAAATACTTGCGCCGATTAAAAAATTTTTCAATTTTTTTATTGCGAAGGGTTTTTTTAAGTAGTCTATTTTTTCAAAAGAATTTGCACAAAATGGAAAGCTTGCTAAACAGGTCTTGGATTGAAATAAACCTTTCCGCGCTCGAAAACAACGTGCGCAAAATAAAGGCCGCGCTTCCGCAGGGCACTACATACATCGCGGTCGTCAAGGCCGACGCCTACGGCCACTGCATGCCGCAGTCGGTCATCAGGTTTTTGAAGGGCGGCGCGGACATGTTTGCGGTCGCAAATATGTACGAAGTCTCGCGAATAAGGGAACTTGTCTCGTCAAAGCCCGTATTGGTTTTAAGCCCCATTCTGCCCGCCGAAAGAAAGCTCGTTTTCGAGTACGACGCAATCCCCGCAATTTCCACCGCCGAAGAGGCGATGGACTTCGACACGCTCGCCCGAGAGCGCGGCAGAATTCTGAATTTGCATGTAAAAATCGACACTGGCATGGGGCGTTTCGGCGTCTGGCACGAAAAGGCCGTTCCTTTTTTGAGGGAAATTTCGCAATACAAAAATCTGCGCCTCGCCGGAATTTTCACGCACCTTTCCTCAGCCGACTGCGACGAGGCGTACACGCACGGGCAAATCGCGAATTTCAAGCGCGTAATCGACGAATTCGGCGCGCAAAACATTATGATACATCTGCACGCCTCGGCGGGGCTAAACTACATAAAAAGCGGCGCGCCCTTCAACGCTGTGAGGGTCGGGCTTTTGCAGTACGGCATAAGCCCCTTCGGCGGAGAGCGGCAGGCCATTGCGCAGGTTGAGCCCGTCATGTCTTTCAAGGCGCGGATTGCCTCGACAAGCAGAACACCGCAAAGGAGCATCGCCACAGTCAGCGCGGGCTTTGCCGACGGCGTGCCCTCGAATTTTTCAAAGAAGGCCTGCGTTTTAATCAGGGGCAAAAGATGCCCGATTATCGGCAACGTGAGCCTCGACGAAACCATTGTAAATATCGACGCCGTCCCCGACGCGCGGGAGGGCGACGAGGTTGTGTTCATCGGCTCGCAGGGCGGTGAATTTATAGACCTGCCCTCCTACAGCCGCTGGACGCGCCGCATACCCTGGGAGAGCATGGTGGCAATTCCAAAAAGGGTCGCGCGCCAAACCCGCGCGTAAAAAAATGCGCAAAAAATTGCGCTTTTTTTGCAAAAAAACCCGATTTTTTTTAAAAATCGGGTTTTGTTTTAGGCGCAATCCGCGCAAATTTTAAAATTTTGCGAAATTACGCGCCGCAGAAAGTCGGGTAGCAAGTCAGGGTTTCGCCTGAGAGGATAATCAAATTTTCGCCGTCCGCCCAGAATTGGTCGTTGACCAAAATTTTGAATTCAACCGAGCCCTTCGCGACTTTGTTTTCCCAAAGCCATTCGTCGGAGTCGACGCACTGCAGCAATACGCCCTTTTGCCAGTTCAAGCCTGCGCCGTTGCCGCGAATGTAGAGGCTGTTGCCCCAGCCCGCGTCCTTCTTTACGATGATGCGGGTTAGCGCGCCGCAAGACTTCGCCGCGGGCTTCTTAGCTTTCGCAGCCTTTGCAGGCTCCACAACTTTTTTGGGAGCGGCCGCTTTCTTGGCAGCCGCGGGTTTCAATGCCGACTTCTTTGCTTTTTTTTCAGCCATTTTTCAGTCCTTTTTTGAGGTAAAATGATTTATTAGTTATAATAGAATGCACCGCTTTTGTCCAATGTCAAATTTTTTTACATATAAAGATTTCCGATTTTATTTTCGGGCGTATCTTATTACATCGAACATTTCCGATTTCAATAAAGTTTCTTTTTCCATAAAATCATTGGAAATATCAGGAAAAAACACGTCGCCTTCGGGTTTCATTTTTACGCGGCTTAAAATGATTTCAGAGCAAAGCGGCAGCGCGGACTTGTAAAGCCCCGCCCCCCCGCAAATCCAGACGTTGCGGGAATCGTTTTTGTAAGCCGCCTCGAATTCGGCGAGGGTGTTGAAAAATTTGGCGTCCCCCCTGCGCGGGCATGTCGCGGAAATCACGGCGTTTTCGCGCCCGGGCAGAGCGCGGAAGCCGAAGCTCTCCCACGTGCGCCTGCCAAAAACCACAACGCCGCCGAGGGTCGTGCGCTTAAAGTGCTTGAAATCTTCGGAAATATGCCAGGGAATTTCCAGCCCGCGCCCGATTACCCCGTTTTGCGCGACCGCCGCTATTGCCCTCCAATTTTTGTACGCTTCCATGTCAAACTGCAATCGGGGCTTTTATTGCCGGATATGGGTCGTAGCCCTCCAGGACAAAATCTTCGTAAACGAAATCCTCGATGTTTTTGCGCTCGGGGTTGAGCTTCATTTTGGGCAGCGGGCGCGGCTGGCGCGAAAGCTGCAGCTTTACCTGCTCCAAGTGGTTTTTGTATATGTGCAGATCCCCGAAAGTGTGCACGAATTCCTTCGCCTTCAGGCCGCACACCTGCGCGACCATCATTGTAAGCATTGCATAAGAGGCGATATTGAAGGGCACGCCCAAGAACAAGTCCGCGCTGCGCTGGTAAAGCTGGCAGGAAAGCCCGCCGCTTGGCGAGACGTAAAACTGGAAGAGCGCATGGCATGGCGGCAGAGCCATTTTTTTAAGCTCGCCCGGGTTCCATGCGCTTACGATGTGCCGCCTGCCAAACGGGTCTTTTTTGATACCCTCTATCAGGTTTTTTATCTGGTTTATGCTCCCGCCTTCGGGTGTGCGCCAGTCGGTCCACTGCGCGCCGTAAACCCTGCCGAGATTGCCGTCCTTGTCCGCCCACTCGTCCCAAATTGTAACGCGGTTGTCGTTTAAATATTTTATGTTTGTGTCGCCCTTCAAGAACCACAAAAGCTCGTAGATTATGGAGCGGGTGTGCAGCTTTTTGGTGGTAAGAAGCGGGAATGACTTCGTCAAATCAAAGCGCGTCTGCGCCCCGAAAACGCCGATTGTGCCGACTCCGGTGCGGTCTTTGCGCTCTTCGCCGTTTTCGAGAACGAGCTTTAGCAAATCCAAATATTGTTTCATAAAAATCTGTGCCGTTTAGCGGTTGCGCTTTTTCTTTTTGGGTTTGGCAGGCAAAGCCAAGTCGGGCTCGTTGCGGTAGTTGAAGCCCTCGAGCTTTCTGCGCTCTATCGCCCTGCCGATGAACCTTTCGACCCTCTCCAAAAACGAAGTCTCCTCCGAAGAGAACAGGGTTATCGCCCTGCCCTCCTTCTGCGCCCTGCCCGTCCTG
>JAFXRX010000087.1 GCA_017526045.1 Opitutales bacterium | reverse complement strand
CAAAACTCATCGCCCCGCTTACAAACCTCTTTAAAATCGACTCGACGCTTTCGACTTCGCTTATGTCGACTGCCTTCGCGCTCTTGAATTTGAAAAGCCCGCGCAGCGTGCAAAGCCTGCGCGCCTGGTTGTTTATAAGCTCGGCGTACTCTTTATAGGAAGCCGCGTCGTTGTTGCGGACTGCGCGCTGCAAAAGCGAGATTGTCTGCGGCGTCCAGAGGTGGTTTTCGCCGCCTTTTTTGAACTTGTACTTGCCCGCGTCGTCGAGCATATCCTCCGCGCCCATCTTCGGATAGTACGCGTTCTTGTACCTTGCAAGAGCCTCATGGGCGACTTCCGAAACGCCTATGCCGCCGACGCGCGAGGCTGTGCCCTTGAAGTACTTTTCAACAAAATCCTTTGAAAGGCCGATGGCCTCGAAAATCTGGGCGTGGCGGTAGCTGCGCAAAGTGGAAATGCCCATCTTCGACATGATTTTAAGAAGCCCCTTCTTAATCGCTGTTATGTAATTTTCAACAGCCCTTGCGCCGTCGAGGTTTTGCAAAACCGAATTTGACGCCATGTCGGCGATTGTCTCGATTGCAAGATACGGATTTATCGCGGTGGCGCCATAGCCCAAAAGCAGGGCAAAGTGCATAATTTCGCGGGCCTCGCCCGTTTCTGCGACAATGCCCGCGGCGTACCTTAGCCCCGCCTCCGCAAGGCGCGAGTTCACAGCCGATACCGCCAAAAGCATGGGCATTGGAGCGTAGCCGTAGTCGAGGTTTTTGTCGGTCAAAATTATGACGCTCTTGCCGCCGCGCACGAGCTTTTCAGCCTCCGCGCCCAGGGATTCAAGAGCCGCTTCAAGCCCGCTTTCGCCACCCTCGGCGGAAAATTGCGCCTTGATTGTCGCAGCCTGGAAAGTCGGAATTTTCGAGGAGCGGATGCAGGAGATGTCGCGGTTTGTAAGTATTGGGCAAGGCAGTTTCAAAAGATGCGCAAGCTTCGGGGTTTCGATTAGGGAATTGCCGCAGTTGCCTATGTAGGTCATAAGGCTCATGACGAGGTTTTCCCTAATCGGGTCGATTGGCGGGTTTGTTACCTGCGCGAAAAGCTGCTTGAAATAATCGTACAAAAGCTGCGGGCGCTCGGAGAGCACAGACAGCGCGGCGTCGTTGCCCATCGAGCCTATCGGCTCTTTGGCCTCCTGCGCCATCGGCTTTAAAATCAGGTCGGCGTCCTCGCGCGTGTAGCCGAACATTTTTTGGCGCAAAACCAAATTCTCGCCGACTGACGGAGCCTCGGTGCTTTCAAATATGCCCGGAAGCTCTATGCGGTTTTCCTGAACCCAGCGGCGGTAAGGCTTTTCGCGCGCGAGAATAGTCTTGATTTGCGCGTCGCGCAAAACGCGGCGCTTTTGCGTGTCGATGTAAATTATTTCGCCGGGGCGCAGCCTGCCCTTGCTTTCGACTTCCTCCGGGGCGATGTCCAAAACTCCCGCCTCGGATGCGAGGACGAACAGCCCGCCTTTTGTTATAGTGTAGCGGGCGGGACGAAGGCCGTTGCGGTCGAGCAATGCGCCCGCCTGCACGCCGTTTGTGAAAGCCAAAGCCGCGGGGCCGTCCCAGGGCTCGCAGACGCCCGAGTGGTATTCAAAAAAGCCCTGGATGTCGTGGCTTATGTGGAAGCTCTTGCCCCACGCCTGTGGCACGAGCATCAGCATTGTGTGCGCCATGCTCCTGCCCGCCTGGTGGTAAAATTCCACGGCGTTGTCGAGGCTTGCGGAGTCGCTTTGGCGCGGGCGGATTACGGGCAAAGTCTTTTTGATGTCCGCGCCGAACAGCGGGGTTTCAAAATGCTCCTGGCGCATGCGCATCTGGTTTATGTTGCCGCGGATTGTGTTGATTTCGCCGTTGTGCGCCAAATATCTAAACGGCTGCGCAAGCGGCCACGAGGGGAACGTGTTTGTGGAATAGCGCTGGTGCACAAGGCTGATTGCGCTCTTGAATTTTTCGTCCGACAAATCCGGATAGAATTTTTTGAGCTGCGGGGCGTTCAAAAGCCCCTTGTAAACGATTGTGCGGGCGGAGAGCGAGCAGATGTAAAAATCGTCGCGGCTGCCGAGCTGCGCCTCCGCCTTGTTTTCGATTACCCTGCGCAAAACGTACAATGCCCGCTCAAGTTCGTCGTCCGAAAGCCCCTCTTTGCGGAGGAAAAACTGCTCGATTTTCGGGCAGGTTTCAAGCGCGAGCCCGCCGATTGCCGACTTGTCTATTTCAACTTCGCGCGAGCCCAAAATTTCAAAGCCCTCGTCCGCCGCCGCTATTTTTATTGCGCCGCGGCACGCCTGCGCGTCCGCCTCCGACTGCGGCAAGAACATCATCGCAGCCGCGTATTCGCCAAACGGCGGCAATTCAAACGGCAGCGCCGCCCTGAAAAATTCGTCGGGGATTTGCGTCAAGATGCCCGCGCCGTCGCCCGTCTGCAAATCCGCGCCGACCGCGCCGCGGTGCAAAAGCCTATCGAGAACCTTTATGCCGTCCAAAACAATTTTATGGCTCGAATTGGCGTTTATGTCGACTATCAGCCCGACGCCGCAAGCGTCGTGTTCGTTGCGCGGATCGTACAATCCCTGTGGTTGTGGATAGTTTGTTTTCATATCTGTATGCATGTTTTTTTGAAATTCTACTTTTTTGTAGCAACATCCGTGCCAGATTTTTAAAAATCCGCAAAAATTTTTTGCAACTCGTTGAATTTAAATGAATAAAAAAACTACAAATTTGAAATTCGCAAAAAATGCAATTTTGTATCGGCGCATCGCCTACAAATTTGTAAGTGATAAAAATGTAGAAAATACAAAATTGTCGGCGTTTTGGGGCTACATTTTTGAAATTTTATGCGCGCAAAAAAATATCAAAAATTTTTTCAAAAAAATTTTCCCTTATAGAATATAAATGCGCGGAATTTTTGCGGGGCTTTTTTTGGGCGAAACGGAGCGTGCGCGCGCAAATTGGCATAAACTGTGCTACAAAAAAAAGCGTCAATCCCGCAAAAAGAGATGAAACTTATTATAGCATACATCAAGCCCGAACAGCTCGGCGACGTAAAGGAAGAACTCGTCAAGAGCGAAGTTTCCAGGCTCTCGGTTACAAACGCGCTCGGCTGCGGCAGGCAGAAGGGTTATAGCGAAAACTACCGCGGCTCGCAACGCCAGGTAAATCTGCTTAAAAAAGTGCGCCTTGAAATCGCCGTAAACGACGAATTTTTGGACAAGACAATCGACGCCATCATAAAAGGCGCGAAGACCGACCACATCGGCGACGGCAAAATTTTCGTCTTGAACATCGAGGAGTGCATTCGCGTAAGGACAAGGGAAACAGGGCGCGAGGCAATCGGCTAAATCTCAAAAAAATTTTATAAAATGACTACCGAGAAATAGAGATATTTCTTGGTGATATCAAAGTCGGAGAAGCCGAAATTGATTTAAAAAATAAAATGTTGTCACGCTTATCTAT
>JAFXRX010000007.1 GCA_017526045.1 Opitutales bacterium | reverse complement strand
GCCTTAAAAAGCAGGGCGCGGAAGTCGTCCTTTCGGGGCCCTCGACCCTCGTGCCGCGCGACTTCGAGGCAATGGGCGTGAAAGTCTGCCACGACCTCAAAACCGCGGTCGCCGACGCCGACGCCGTAATGCTTTTGCGCATCCAGCACGAGCGCCAGAGCGCAAACTACTTCCCCTCGATTTCCGAATACGCTACGGTTTTCGGGCTCAACCGCCTGCGCGAAAACTACCTCAAAAAAGACGCCATAATCATGCACCCGGGCCCCATAAACAGGGGCGTGGAGCTCGACACCTACCTCGCCGACTCCCCGCGCTCGGTGATTTTGACGCAGGTGACAAACGGCGTCGCGGTTAGAATGGCGGTTTTGCATCTATGCCTGAGCGCGGCTGAAAAAATCAAATAAACGGAGGATTTTTATGAAGAATTTTACAATCAAAAACGCCCGCGTAATCGACCCTGCAAACGGCGTCGACAAAGTCAAGACTGTGTACGTTGCAAACGGCAAGTTCGCCGCGAAAGCCGCGGAAAAATCGGAGGTAATCGACGCAAAGGGGCTTGTTCTTATCCCCGGGATTGTCGACATCCACGCGCACCTGCGCGAACCCGGGCAGACCTCGAAGGAGACTATAAGAACGGGCACAAGCGCGGCGGCGGCGGGCGGCATAACAAGCGTCGTTGCTATGCCGAACACTGTTCCCGCGGTCGACAACACCGCCACTGTGAAGCTCATAGACGAGCTCATAAAGCAGAACGCAGTCGTCAAAGTTTACCAGACTGGCTGCATAACAGAGGGCAGGGCGGGGCAGAAGCTTTCGCCAATAGGCTCGCTTAAAAACGCGGGCGTTGTGGCGATAACCGACGACGGCGCGTGCGTGCAAAACAACGAGCTTATGCGTAACGCCCTCGAATACGCCGACATGTTCTCCCTCTTGGTTATGGACCACTGCCAGGAGGCGTCGCTTACGGCGAAGGGGCAGGTGCACGAGGGCGAATGGTCGTGCAAGCTCGGCTTGGCGGGCTGGCCTTCGGCGGGCGAGGATTTGATTGTCTCGCGCGACGTGATTTTGTCGCACTACACGGGCGCGAGGGTGCATTTGCAGCATCTTTCAAGCGCATATTCCGTCGACATCGTTCGCAGGGCGAAGGCTCGCGGCGTAAGGGTTTCTGCTGAGGCCACCCCGCACCACATCGCCCTTACCGACGCGGCCTGCGAGGGCTTTAACACAAACGCAAAAATGAACCCGCCGCTGCGCTCGGAAAGCGACCGCAAGGCGATTATAAAAGGCTTGTGCGACGGCACAATCGACGTCATCGCAACCGACCACGCCCCGCATTCTGTCAACGACAAGGACAAGGAATTCGACTACGCTTCATTCGGCATCATCGGCTTTGAGACGTCTTTTAGCGTATGCTACGGCGCGCTGGTAAAAAGCGGCGCAATGCCCATAAACAGGCTTGTCGAGCTTATGTGCTCAAAGCCCGCGCAGCTTCTGGGGCTCAATGCGGGCACGCTTTCAATAGGCGCCCCCGCGGACTTTGCGCTGATTGACTTGGAGGCGGAATACATCTACGAAAAAACCTATTCGCGCTCTTCAAATTCGCCGTGGCTTGGCAAGAAATTGCCCGCGAAAGTCATGCAGACTTTTGTCGACGGCAGGAGGGTTTATTCGGCTGAAAAGGGCATAGAGGCGCGATAAAAAAAGATGCTTTATTTGCAGATATTTTTTTCCCTGTTTTTTCTGGCTTCGGGCGTTCCGTTTTTTTTGAGGCTTTCCGGGCATAAAGGCTGCAGGCAAGTCGGCTTCGACATGAGCCTTGCCGATTTTTTTCTGATTTCGGCGATGGTTGCGGTGTCGATTTTGCTGGGGTCTTTGTTCGGATCGGCCATGAAGGGGATTTTTTCCGCGGATATTTTTTTGGGGACGGCGGCAATGCACGTCTTGGCGATGGTTTCCGTCCTGGTTTTCGCGCGGGTTTCCGACTCCAAGCCGGTGTTTTTTTGGGGCGGCGGCGTCGGGCGCAAGTTGAAGCTCTGGCTCAAGGGCGCGGGATATTTGGCGGGAACGCTGTTTTGCATTTTGGCCGTCGCAAACATTTGGGCAATGATTTTGCTGGAGTTTGGCATTGAGCCGAGCGAGCAGGATGTGGTCGAATACTTCGGCTCGTCCGAGGGCATAGCGCGGGTGTTTGCCTTTATTTCAATAGCGTTTATTGCGCCGGTTGCGGAGGAGCTTGTTTTCAGGGGCGCGATGTACGGGGCTTTGAAAAACAAAATAGGCGCGGTTGCCGCCGCTTTGATTGTCAGCGCGTTGTTTGGCGCGATACATTTCAACATGGTCGCATTCCTTCCGATATTCGTGCTGAGCCTGCTTTTGATATTGCTTTACGAACGCTACGGCGACTTGACCGCGCCAATCGCGGCGCACTCGGCGTTCAACACTATTATGGCGGTTTTGATTTTGTTCAGGGATTATTTAAATGTCTGAATGCTTCGCGAAAGATTTTTCGAAGTCCGTCGGCTCTCTTTCCGAGAAGGAGCTGATAGAGCGTTTTTGCGCCGCGCTGAAGCCCTGCGTTCCCGCGTCTCCCGAGGGGGCGGGCGACGACTGCGCCGTCCTTAAAAAATCAAAATTTTCGAAAAAAAATATTTTGTCGACCTCCGACGCGGTTATTTTAGGCAGGCATTTTTCCCCGCGGACGCCCGCGCGCATGGCGGGCCAAAAGCTTTTAAACCGCAACCTAAGCGACATAGCCTCGATGGGCGGCGAGCCTTTGTACGCCATGACTTCCGCCGTAATTTCGCCCAAAATTTCCGTAAAATGGCTTGAAGAATTCGCCTTCGGGCTGCGCGATGCCGCAAAAAAATATGGCGTGAAATTCATAGGCGGCGACGTCGCCCGCGGGGCGGACGACTATTTTTCCATGCACCTCACGCTTCTTGGAACTTGCGCAAAGCCCCTTTT
>JAFXRX010000086.1 GCA_017526045.1 Opitutales bacterium | reverse complement strand
TTATGGCAAATTCCAAATTCATTTTCCGAAAAATTTTTTTACGCTTTCAGCTCCTCGTAAAGACCGTCCCTTTCGAACGGAATTTTGCCCGCGGCAAGAATTGCGGCGCGCATGCCGCCCGCCGTCGTGGAGTTGCCGATGCCCGCGCTTTTTACAACCATCTCGTCCATCAAAACGCCTCCCATGTCGTTGCAGCCCGTCATAATCGCAAGCTCCGCGACCTTCATCCCCTCCGTAAGCCAGCCCGACTGCACGACGCCTATGTTGTCCAAAAAAATCCTCGCAAGCGCGATTGTCTTTAAAAATTCGACGGCGGAAACTCTGGGAATATGGCTAAGCCTCGTGTTTTCGGGGGCGAGAGGCCAGGCGATAAACGCCTTGAAAACATTGGTCTCGTCCTGAATTTCGCGGACGACCCTCATGTGCTCTATTCTGTCGGCAAATGTTTCGCCGAGCCCGAAAGTCATTGTCGCCGAAGAGAACATTCCGTTTTTTTTGAGGGCGTAAATTGCGCTTTTCCACTCCTCGACGCTCGTTTTCAAGGGCGATACGTCCTTTCTGATTTTTTCCACAAGCATGTCCGCGGCTCCCGGGACGGAGTCCGCCCCCGCCTCTTTAAGCCTGCGCACGCACTCTTCAAGGCTTATGCCAGCATTGCGCGCGAACACGAAAACTTCCGAGGGCGAAAAGACGTGCAAAAACATTTTGGGGCACTGCGCCTTGATTTTCCGCAAAATCGAGCACGCCCAGTCGAGGCTTGCGTCTTGGCTGAGCCCGCCTTGAAGCATGATTTGCACGGCGCCGTTTCTTTCGGCGTCCTTTGCGATTTTCAAAATTTCATCGTCGCTTAAAACGAATTTTTCGACGACGCCCGCGCGCGCGTGGTATGCGCAGAATTTGCACTTTGCAAAGCAGGCGTTGGAATAGTTTATCATGCGGTTTACGATGTAGCTAACCCTGTTTCCAAGCCCCATCGCGGCGCAGCGCGCCTGGGCAAGCCGCGCCAATTCGAAGAGCGACGCCCCTTCGAGCCCCAATGCCTCTTCAACTGAAATTCTTTGGTTTGCGCCGACTTTTTTAAGCAAATTTTCCATCTAAAATTTCCCGCGTTCTCTTAAACTCCGCCTCGCCGATTTTGTATAGAAGACCCGAATAATAGGCGTCCGCAGCGGCGGTGTCAAAGCCGTTTTTGCCGATTTTTTCGGCGGCTTCGAGGCAGTATTTTTTGCGGTTTTTTTGAAATTCCGCAAGGGAGGCGTCGTAGTAGTTTGCGATTTTTTCCCGGACCAAATCGAAAATTTCGCGGCGGATGGCAATGCAGGAGCACACAAGCGGGGCGTTGAAAGCCTCGCGCCAGAGGGAGCCGATGTCGAATTTATATTTAAAGCGCGAGCTGAACGCCAGAGCCTTGTCGCCGATAATCAAAGCCGCGTCCGCGCTTTCGATGTCGAATGTCCGGTTTTCAAAAACGTCGAAATTGCCGCGGAATTTGCAAATCGCCTTCAATGCCCCCACCGAATTTTCCGACTCTTCCGCGGCGAAAACCCGCCTTCCCGCAAGCTCCCCTATTTCAAAATTCGAAAAGAGCTCGACCGACTTCACCTCGGAATTTGCCGCAATGCAAAAGTTCTCGAGCCGCGCATAGTCTTTTTCGATGCCCCTGTACGCAAAAAACGAAACGGGCGAAACGTCCAAAATTCTTTCCCGGCACAGCCGGTTGAGCCGCGCTGGCGGCAGGCTGAAAAGCTTGCGCGCGTACGGGAAATCTTCCGCCCTCCTGCTAAGCGGAATAAAATTTATAAACGAAATTTCCCCGACGTTAAGCTCCATAGTTCGAGTTTGTCAAAACCGGCTCAAAGCCCGCGGTTTTAATGATGGTTTCAAGCTTTTTGGCGTCCCTGTCGCGAGCCTGCGCGCCCGCCGAAACCGCGACTTCCTCGTGCCAGTGGGTGCCGCCGATGTCGTCTGCGCCAAAGCACAGCAGAACCTGCGCAAGGCGCTCGTCGAAGTGCGTAATGGGCACGCGGATGTGCGGGAAATTGTCCAAAACGAGCCTTGCGAGCGCGCAAATTTTTACGTCGTAAGTGGCGGAGGATTTTGCGGGGATGTCGCTTTTGCCCTTTCTGAAAGGCAGCGGCACAAACGCCTTGAACCCGCCCGTTTCGTCCTGCAAAGCGCGCAATTTGAACATGTGGTCGACGACGTCCTTCGGGCTTTCGATTTGCCCGTAAAGCATGGTCGCGTTTGTTTTGAGCCCCGAAAGATGCGCAATTCTCATGGCTTCGAGCCACTCTTCGCCCGTAAGCTTGTTTGGCGCAATGCGCCTTCTTATCTGCGGATTGAAGATTTCCGCGCCTCCGCCCGGGAGAGCGTTGACGCCCGCAGCCTGCAGCATCTCGTAGATTTTCGAAAGCGGATTGCCTGAAATTCTCGCCATGAGAGCGCACTCGGAAACAGTGAAGGCGACAATGTTGAAATCCTTGTTCGCCGCGCGCGCCGCCTTGATTATGTCGATGTAGTATTGAAGCGGCAGCTTTGAGTAAATTCCGCCTATTATGTGGATTTCAAGCGCGCCCATTTTCGCGAACGCGCAGGCTCTTTCATAAACTTCTTCCGCGCTTAAAACGTACGCGCCCTGCTGGCCTTCGCGGCGGGCGAACGAGCAAATCGGGCATAGAGCCTCGCACGTGTTCGAATACGTTATGGCGGCGTTTACGGTGTAAAAGGCGCGGTTTGCGTGGAGCTTGCGGCGCAGGGCGTCGGCGCGCTCGCCGATGTCTATCGGGTTTCCTTCCAAAAGCCGCATTGCGGCGGTTGCATCTATTCTTTCATTCATTGCGCAAAAAAAACATAATCGTATCTCCGCCGAAAATTGTCAATTTGTATTCGCGCAAAAAATCTTTTTTTAAATATTGATTTTTAAAGCAGCCGCAATTATGGATTTTAGCATGAAAATAAAAATTGCAATCGCCGTTTTGGCTGCGCTTGCCGCCGCGTATTTTATTGTCGGCAATTCGGGAAAAATTCCCGACGGCTCCCCCCGCGAAAAGGTTCTGTATGCAATCGAAAACAATTCGTGCCTGAGCTGCCACGACTTCGAAGCAAAAAAGCCGTTTTACGCGAAGCTGCCGATAGCAGGCTCGCTTGTGAACCGCGATATTTTGTACGCGACGCGCTCCATTGATTTGGCGGATTTGGCAAAACGCCTGAAGTCCGGCGAGGAAATCTGCGAAGTTGACGTCTCGAAAATGGCGTACAGCGCGGAATACGGCACAATGCCGCCCTTGAAATTTTCGCTATTCCACTGGAAAAGCCGCCTAAACGGCGCGGAAAGAGCCGCTATTTTAGACTGGGCAAAAACCGAGCGCGAAAAGCTCTCCAAGAATAGCGGCGCGGCAAACGAATTTCAAAACGAGACCGTCCGCCCGCTAAACCCCGCGCCCAAAACCGACCCCCAAAAAGCCGCGCTCGGAAAGGAGCTTTACAACGACACGCGCCTTTCAAAAGACAATACAATATCCTGCGCCACCTGCCATAACCTCTCTCTCGGCGGGGTCGACAGGCTAAGGTATTCCAAGGGCGTCGGCGGCAAGCTCGGCGGGGTGAACGCGCCCACTGTGTTTAATTCAACATTCAACCACCGCCAGTTCTGGGACGGCAGAGCCGCCAACCTTGAAGAGCAGGCGGGCGGCCCGCCCACAAACCCCGTCGAAATGGCGTCCGCCTCCTGGGAAGAAATCTGCAAAAAGCTCGAAGCCGACGCAGAATTCAAGGAGCGTTTTTTGAAGGCCTACCCCGAGGGCATATCCCAAAAGACGGTGTGCGATGCGATAGCCGAATACGAGCGCACCCTGACAACCCCCAACGCGCCCTTTGACAAATATTTAAAAGGCGACAAAACCGCGCTTAAAAAAGAGCAAATCGAGGGCTACGAGCTCTTTAAAAAGGCGAAGTGCGCGACCTGCCACGCGGGGCACAACTTGGGCGGGCTGACATTCGAGCACATGGGGCTTTTGAAGGATTATTTTGCCGACAGGGGCGAAATCACCGACGCCGACAAGGGGCTTTACAATTTCCAAAAAAGCGAAAAGAACATGGGCAGATTTAAAACGCCCACCCTGCGAAACGTCGCCCTGAC
>JAFXRX010000085.1 GCA_017526045.1 Opitutales bacterium | reverse complement strand
TCGTTTGCGTGGTTTTTGTCAACGAGGCGGGCGAGCTCGACAGGCGCGACTTTTTGAAAAGCGAGCTTGAAGAGCATCCCTTCGAGGGCAAGTACGTCGGCAAGTGGGAGAGGGTGGTCAGCGAAAACCCCGAGGAGGACGAGCGGCAGGCGCGCAGAATGGCGATTGCAGGCTCGGAGGATTTTTTCATCTCGCTTTACGACGGCGACGCCGTTGAGGTCGAGCAAAAGGACGTCTTAAAGCAGATGCTTGCCCTTTTGCTGGAGCGCAAGCGCGTCCTGCGCGCAAAGGGCAGGCCGCAAAACGGCGTCCAGCTTTATGCCCATCCGCGCACAAAGCGCGAATTTTTGGTTCCGCAAAAGGAATTGAACGAAGAACTAATAAACAACATCCAAACACAAATAGACGCATTTTTAGTATAGATTATGAAAAAACTGTTCGCCTACATTATGCTTGTCGCATTGGCGTCCTCGCTTAGCGGATGCTTTTGGGACGAAAAAATCGAAAATTACCTGACGCTGCACGTCTGCGAATCGCGCAGCGAAATAGGGCTTTCGCGCGAGAATATAAAAATGCCGGAAACCGGCGTCGAATTCACCGCCGTCAAAGACCCGTTTATGACAATGGGCGACCTCGAAAGCGTCGACATCGCCGAAGTTTACGACCCGTATTCGGGCAAAATGATAAGGGGCTTCCAGCTCAACTGCGCGGGAATGGGCGCAAAAAAGCTCTTCCGCGAAACGTCCAAATGCATGGGCGGCTGGATTATCCTTAAGGAAAACGGCAAGCCCTGCGCAATCCGCAAAATCGACTCAATCATAACAAACGGCAAGCTCTTCATGATGCTCAAATACCCCAAGGGCACCGACATCTACCAGAAGGCGCAGGAATACAGCCGCGACATCAAAAAAATCCAGGAGGAAATCAAGCAGCGCGAGGCTTATTTCATGTGGTAATGCGCAGGCTGCGTTTCATATTGCTCGCCTCGGCGTTTTCCGCGCTAAACTGCGCCCTCGGCGCGTTCAGCATAATGTGGCCGACGGAGTCGGGCGCGTTTCTGCGGGGCGAGAGCTTCGAGGCTTTCATCCAGCCGACGCTGGGCAACGCGCCTTCAAGCGGGCTTTTCGGCGACGTTAGAAGCGGGGGCTACCGCTTCCACGAGGGCATCGACATAAAGCCCGTCCGCCGCGACAAAAAAGGCGAGCCGCTCGACGACGTTTACGCCGCCATGCCCGGAATTGTAATGCTTGCAAACGACATTCCCTCTGCGAGCGGATACGGAAGGTACGTCGTTTTGGAGCACAAAAATTGCGACGTGGCCATATACACCCTCTACGCGCATCTGCGCGAAATCGACCCCGCCGTGAAGCTTGGCGCGGAAATTTCCGCGGGCGCGCGCCTGGGAAAAATGGGGCGCAGCGCGGAGTATAAAATCGCAAAGGAGGCGGCGCATTTGCATTTCGAAGTCGGGCTGAGGTACGGAAACAATTTCCAAAAGTGGTACGACACGCAAAAATTCGGCAGCAAAAAC
>JAFXRX010000084.1 GCA_017526045.1 Opitutales bacterium | reverse complement strand
GACGGCGCGCTGTTGGCGGCTCTTTTTAAAATGTTTGGCATAGGCTCGGTCAGGGGCTCGAGCAGAAAGCGCAAGTTTGCCTCTGTGGTGGAAATTGCCGAAGTCGCAAAGGGCGGTACTTCCATTTGCATAACGCCCGACGGCCCAATCGGCCCCATGTGCAAGCTAAAGCGCGGCTCGCTGAAAGTCGCGGAATTTGCCGGTTTGGACATGATTTTTTTGCATATAAAATACCGCCGCTATTTCACGCTTCCCACTTGGGACAAATTTATGGTTCCGCTGCCGTTTTCCGCGGTCGATTTGGACATCAAAAAATGCTGCTCCTACGAAAAACTCGCCGAGGAGGCGGCCGCCGCAAATCTCGACGCCGTCGATTATGCGGAAATGCTTATGGGCAAATAGTTCCATTTATTTTTTAATTGCGCATTTTATTCTTGAAGAAACGCAAGTTTTGCAATTTATTTAAAAGAATGGGCGGCAGTATTTTTGGACGTTTTTTTAAGGTTGCGACATTCGGCGAAAGCCATGGCGCGGCTTTGGGTTGCATTGTGGACGGTTGCCCGTCCAATTTGAATTTGTCGGAAAGCGACATTCAAACGTACCTCGACAAGCGCAAGCCCGGGCAAAGTTCGCTTTCAACCCCCAGAAAAGAGGGCGACGAATGCAAAATTTTATCCGGCGTTTTTGAGGGGCGCACGCTCGGCACTCCGATTGCGGTTGTAATCGAAAACCAGAACCAGAAATCGTCCGACTACTCCGAAATCGCGCGCCTTTGGCGCCCGAGCCATGCGGATTTTACGTATGATGCCAAGTTCGGCATACGCGATCCCGCGGCGGCGGCAGAAGCTCCGCGCGCGAGACTGCGGCTCGCGTTGCGGCGGGGGCGATTGCAAGAAAGTGCATGCCCAATGTCGAAATCCGCGCGTGGGTTGAGAGCGTCCATTCAATTTCTATGCCTTCCATTGAGGGCATCCCGACTGAAGAGCAGGTCGAGGCAAACGAGGTCCGCTGCCCGCACGCCCAGACTGCGTCCCGCATGGCTGAATTTATCAAGAAGGCGAGGGCGGAGGGCGACAGCGTGGGCGGCGTAATCCGCTGCCGGATTGCAAACGTGCCCGCAGGTTTGGGCGAGCCCGTTTTCGACAGGCTCGAAGCGGATCTTGCAAAGGCTATGCTTTCAATTCCCGCCTCGAAGGGCTTTGAAATCGGCAGCGGCTTTGCGGGCGCGCGCATGTTCGGCTCCGCGCACAACGACGAATTTTTTGTCGGCGAAAACGGCGAAGTCTGCACGAAAACGAACTACTCCGGCGGCGTGCAGGGCGGAATTTCAAACGGCCAGATTATCGATTTCAGGGTCGCGTTCAAGCCGACCGCCACGATTTTGAAGGAGCAGAAAACTTTGACGACGGCGAAGGAGCCCACGACTGTCGTCGGGCGCGGCCGCCACGACCCCTGCGTTTTGCCCCGCGCCGTCGCGGTTGTCGAGGCGATGGCGGCGCTGGTGCTTGCCGACGCTGTTTTGGCTGCGGGCAAAAAATTGCCGTTATAAAAAATTATGGACGCGTATTTGATATTGGGAACTCGGGACTGCGGCAGGCGCGCCTCTTTGTGCGACTTGATTTCGCGCGGCATGGGCGGCGAAGCCCGCGCGGGCGTCATGCTTTCCGCAAACGAAGACCCCTCTTCTTTCGACGAGCCGCTCGCGTTGCTTGCGGAGGTGAAAAAGTACGCTGAAGATGCCGCGGCTGTTGCGCGGGAATTCGAGGGCAGAGTTGACGCCGTTTTTTACATGGCGGACGCCTCTAAAAATTTGGCTGACGAAATCGAAAAATTTAAGGCTGTTTGCGACGCGGGCGTTTTCAGGCTCGTGCGCATTTTGGGCTTTTTCGACTGCGCTTTGTTTGCGGCGGCTTTTGAAGAGTGCGCCCCGTTTTACGACGCCATGTCGCATTTTTGCGACGTTGTGATTTTGTCGAACCGCGGCGGCGTAAGCGGCAAGGCTGTAAACGAAATCAAAAAGCGCTACGTCCAAAAGTGCCAGCCGCACACGTTCGCGCTCGCCATGAAAAACGGGGAGCTCGAAAACCCCTGCATGCTTTTAATCGACGAGCCGCGCCGCCTTACGATGGCATTTGACGACTTCGACCCGCTCGACGAGCTCGAGCTCGACGAGGACACGCTGCCCGAAGAGCCTTTCACCATAGAGCGCAAGCCCGAGCCGTACTTCGAGCGGCTTGAAAACGGCGCGCGCAGAAACCCGATTTTAAACGGCGACGAACTGGTCGCAAAATTTAAAAATGCAAAATAAACCCTACAAAATTTCAAAAAATGTCGAGACGCTTTCGGCGTACACCCCCGGCGAGCAGCCGCAGGGAGGCGGTTGGGTGAAGCTCAACACAAACGAATTTCCCTATCCGCCGTCCCCGAAAATCAGGGCTGCTGTGCTTGCCGAAATGGGCGGGGACTGCGCATCTCTTAGGCTCTACCCCGAGCCGCTTTCAAAAAAAGTCCGCGCGGCGGCGGCAAAATATTACGGCGTTCATGAGGATAATGTAATTGTCGGCAACGGCTCCGACGACATTTTAAATTTGATTATGCGCGCGTTCGGCGGCGAAGATTTGAAGGTCGCGGCGATGAGCCCGAGCTATTCGCTTTATCCCGTTTTGGCGAAGATGCAGGGCGCGCAGCTCGAAGAGTTCGACTTCGGGCCGCAGTGCAAATTGCCTCTTGAAAAAATCGCAAAAAGCGGCGCGAACGTTTTTATTTTGACAAACCCCAACGCGCCTTTGGGCGCGGCGTTTGCCGAGGCGGATTTAAAATATATCGCGGACAATTTCAAGGGGCTTTTTGTCATAGACGAGGCGTACGCGCCGTTTTCAAACTATTCCGCGGCAAAATTCGCGGCGGGGCGCGAAAACGTTTTGGCAGTCTGCACTTCGTCGAAGGGCTGGGGGCTTGCGGGAATGCGCGTCGGCTGGGCTGTCGCCGATAAAAATATAATTGAAATTTTGGACAGGGTTCGGGACAGCTACAACGTCGACAGGCTCGCGCAGGCGGCTGCCGTAGCGGCTTTGGAGGACGCCGAATATTACAGCGGTCTTGTCGCAAAAGTCGTCGAGGAGCGCGGGAAAGCCGAGGAATTTTTCGCGTCGCTTGGCTGGGATTTTTGCAAAAGCTCTTCGAATTTCATTTTTGTGCGCCCGCGCAAAAACGGAGCCGGCGGCAGGGATGTCGCAAGCGAGCTGTTCGACTTTTTGAAGTCGGAAAAAATCCTTGTGCGCTACTGGAAAGGCGACCCCAAAATTTGCGACGGGCTCAGAATTACAGTCGGCACAAAGCCGGAAATGCAAAAGCTAAAAGAAAGCGTCTTGAAATGGATAAGCAAAGAATAGCAAAAATCGAAAGAAACACAAAGGAGACGCAAATCTCCATGGAGCTCAATCTCGACGGCTCGGGTATGTACGAGGTCGAAACGGGCATTCCGTTCTTCGACCATATGCTCTGCCTTTTTGCCCGCCACGGGCTTTTTAACCTGAAGCTCAAAGCCGTTGGCGACGTCGAGGTCGACTACCACCACACTGTCGAAGACGTCGGCATTGTTTTGGGGCAGGCTGTCAAGCAGGCAGTCGGCGACAAGTCGGGCATGAACCGCTACGGATTTTTCATCCTGCCAATGGACGAAACTCTCGTTCGGGTTGCAATAGACCTTTCAAACCGCCCGTTCTTGGTTTACAAGGCGGAGTGCTCCGAAAGGGTGAGAGACTTCAACGTCGGGCTTTGCAAGGAGTTTTTCCAGGCGTTTGCAAACGAGGCTGGCGCGAACTTGCACATAGAGCTTCTCTACGGCGGCGAGCCGCACCACATCGCGGAGGGAATGTTCAAGTGCTTTGCAAAATCCCTTGCAATGTCTGTTGAAAAAAATCCGAGAAGGGAGGGCATTTTGCCCACGACGAAAGGCTCGGTTTAAATGCGCTCGGTTGCCGTCATCGACTATGGAATGGGCAATTTGCGCAGCGTCCTGAAAGCATGGCAGGCTGTCGGGGCAAACTCGCGCCTTGTCTCAAAGCCCGATGAAATCGACGATAAAGACATCCTTGTCTTCCCGGGGCAGGGCGCGATTGTCGATACGATGAAGCTTCTAAAAAGCACCGGCTTTGACGGGGCAATTCGCTCGTGGATTAAGGACGAAAAGCCCTTCTTTGGCATTTGCCTTGGCTTGCAGGCTCTCTTCGAGCACTCCGAGGAGGGCGACGTCGATTGCCTCGGCGTATTCAAGGGCGAAGTCTTGCGCTTCGATGTCCCGCGCGAATTCAAAGTTCCGCACATGGGCTGGGACGAGGTGAATTTCAAGCCGAACGAAAAGCTCTTGCAGGGAATTTCCCCCTCGGGCGAGCAATTTTACTTCGTGCACAGCTACTTTGTGCGCACGCCCGAAAGCGAAATTATTTTCGGCTCGAGCAGCTACGGCGGCAGGGATTTTGTCAGCGCGGTTTTGCGCGGCAAGCTTTTGGCGTGCCAGTTCCATCCGGAAAAAAGCCAGTCAAAAGGCTTGCAACTCTACAAAAATTTTCTTGGATATGTTTAGAACATTTTTTGAATAAAGGCTTTTTATGTCGAACGCTAACAAAAATCAAAAAAATACCCCCGCAGAAATTGCAAAGCTCGAAGTGGGCGGCAAGACCTACGAATTGCCCGTCGTTACGGG
>JAFXRX010000083.1 GCA_017526045.1 Opitutales bacterium | reverse complement strand
GGGGAGCTTTTGCAAAAGCCCTGAACGCCGACCCTTCAAAAATGGTTTTGCCGCAATTTTCCGAGACCTTCGCGGCGATGGGCGCGGCGTTTTCGGCGCAAGATGGGGAGGCGCTGCCGCTTTCGAAAATCGTTGAAAAAATCGGCGGGCATTCCGCGGAAAATGGGCGGGGCGCGCTGCCGCCGCTCTTTGAAAGCGAGGTG
Source organism: Opitutales bacterium (assembly GCA_017526045.1). Taxonomy (GTDB): domain Bacteria; phylum Verrucomicrobiota; class Verrucomicrobiia; order Opitutales; family Intestinicryptomonadaceae; genus Intestinicryptomonas. The sequence goes on along the minus strand of JAFXRX010000083.1, from coordinate 2,822 downwards.
GATTTTGAAAAATGGAAGAGGGCTCTGAACGTAAAAGAACTCGAAACGCGGCAGATTGAAAACGGCGAGGCTCTCGAAGTTTTTATAGGCATCGACTCGGGCTCGACCACCGCAAAGCTCGCCGTGATAGACCCCGCCGCAAGGCTTGTGTTTTGCAGGTACGCGCAAAATTCGGGCAGGCCGCTTGAAAGAATTGCGGAGTTTCTCGATGAATTTTTCGCCTTTGCAAAATCCAAAAACGCGGAAGTGAAAATTTTGGCAAGCGCGGCGACGGGATATGGCGAAGACTTGGCGCGGGCTGCGTTTAACATGGATTTTGGCATAGTCGAGACCATGGCGCATTTGCAGGCGGCGCAGTGGGTCGACAAGGATGTTTCGTTTGTCCTGGACATCGGAGGCCAAGACATGAAGTCGATTTTCGTCGAAAACGGCGCGGTGAAAAACATAGAGCTGAACGAGTCGTGCTCGTCGGGCTGCGGCTCGTTTTTGCAGGGGTTTGCCGCCATGATGAATTTGAGCCTCGAAGAATTTTCGCGCGCCGCGTGCCTTGCAAAAAAGCCGTGCGACCTCGGCACGCGCTGCACTGTTTTTATGAATTCAAAAGTAAAGGAGGCATTGCGCAGCCAGTCGGAAATTGCCGACATTGCGGCGGGCTTGGCGGTTTCAGTCGTCAAAAACTGCCTCTTTAAGGTTCTTAAAATTTCCAACATGGAGCGGCTTGGCGGCAGCATTGTGGTGCAGGGCGGAACGTTCAAAAATATGGCTGTTCTGCGCGCTCTCGAAACGCTCTCGGGCAAAAAAATTTCCATGTGCGACCGCCCCGAAATTATGGGCGCAATGGGCGCCGCGCTTTATGCGCGCTCGCTCTATTCGGGCGGGATTAGCACCATGCAAAAGTCTTTGGACTTTTCGAAAATCTCGCGTGAAAATTTGAACTGCAAAGGCTGCGCAAACCGGTGCGCCGTCGTGAAATTTTCTTTTGAAAACGGCAACACAAGCTACGCGGGCAACAAGTGCGAGCGCTTCTTCCACTCCCGCGCAAAGTCCGCGCGCCGCGGCGAGGACGGGCTTGCGCTGAGATGCAAAACGATTTTTTCATCCCCCGCGCTGCCCGCGCAAAATCTGCCAAAAATCGGCATTCCGCGCGTTCTTAACATTTACGAAAATTATCCGTTTTGGCGGGAACTTTTTGAAAAATGCGGCTTTGAGCCCGTCTTGTCGGGGCTCTCAAATACCGCTCTTGCCTCGGAGGGCGCGAAATTTTTGATGTCGGAAAATCTGTGCTTCCCCGCAAAACTCGCGCACGGGCACGTTTTGGATTTAATAAAAAAAGGCTGCAGGCGCATATTTTTCCCGATGGTTGTCAAGGAGCATGCCGAGGGCAAAAACGCCTCGAACAGCTTCAACTGCCCCGTCGTCGCGGGCTATCCGAACGTCGTGAAAAATTCGATGGATATTGCGCGAAAATTCTCAGCGGAATTCGACTATCCCGCAATCAGCTTTGAAAGCGAAGAGGCTCTGCGGCGCGGATGCTTCGACTATTTTAAAACTTTGGGCGTTGAAAAATCGCGCTTCGACGCCGCCTTTAAAAGCGCGGTTTGCGCAATGAATTTAGCGCGGCGCGAAATTTGCAATGCGCAAAAGCAAATCTTGGAGCGGGCGAAAAAATCGGGAAACATCGCGCTCGTATTTACGGGAAGACCCTACCACAGCGATCCTCTCGTAAACCAGAAGGCCTCGCAAATCGCGGCCGACCTCGGCGCGGACGTCGTAGCAGACGACGCCTTTTTGTTCGACGAAATTCCCGAGATTTTCGGGGCGAACTACATCTCGCAGTGGACATACCCAAACCGCGTCGTCCGCGCCGCCTGCGCAGTTGCGCGCTTGCCGCAAAACATCGCGCTTGTGCAGCTCAATTCGTTCGGCTGCGGGCCCGACTCGTTTTTGATGGACGAGGCTTCGGAAATTTTGAAGGCCGCGGGCAAAAATTTGACTGTTGTAAGAATTGACGAAATTTCAAGCCCGGGCTCGATAAGGCTCAGGCTGCGCTCGCTCATAGAATCAATGCGCTCCGCGAAAGAAAATTCCGATAATAAACCGCGCGGCGAGTACGTTGGCTACAACCTTTCATACGATGCCGAGGACAGAAAAAAGACAATAGTTGTTCCGTTTTTCGACGAAATCATTTCGCCGCTCGTTCCCGCAATGGGAGAGGCCACGGGCTACAAAATAGAGGTGCTGCCGCCCCCCGACGAAGAGTCTGTCGCGGAGGGCTTGAAGTACGCGCACAACGAGGTTTGCTACCCCGCTACAATCGTTGCGGGAGACATCGTAAAATTTCTGAAAACCCGCAAAAATCCGTCCGACTACGTTGTCGCGATAACGCAGACGGGAGGGCAGTGCCGCGCCACAAACTACCTTGCGCTCATAAAAAACGCGATGCGCCTCGCGGGCTTTGGCAATGTAAAAATTTTGTCCGTAAATTACGGGCAGGCGTTTAAAAATTCGCAGCCGGGCTTTAAGCTTGGGCTATTGAAGTCCGTAAAAATTTCGATGATGTGCCTGCTTTTTACAGACGCAATTTCGGAAATGCACAGCGCGGTTAGGGCGCGGGAAAAGAGGGCGGGCGAGGCCCTGAAAACGGCGTCCGAATATGTGAAGCGCGCGGGAAAGTTTGTGAAAGAGCTCGACTTTGAAGGGCTTTTCGGGCTTTTGGAAGAGGCTGTGGAGGCTTTCAATTCAATCGAAACGGAGCAAAAAGACGTAAAAAAAGTCGGCTTTATCGGCGAGATTTATTTAAAGCACAACGCGTTTTCAAACTG
>JAFXRX010000082.1 GCA_017526045.1 Opitutales bacterium | reverse complement strand
GCTTGTCGAGGAAAAGGTTGTCGAAGATTGGGACGACCCGAGAATGCCGACCATTGCGGGCATGCGCCGCAGGGGCTACACCGCCGCGGCAATCCGCAATTTCTGCGAGGGCATAGGCATTACGAAGTTCAACAGCCTTACGGATTTCGCGCTTCTTGAATACCATTTGCGCCAGGACTTGAACAAAGTCGCCCAGCGCAGGATGGCGGTTTTCGACCCGATTGAAGTCGAGATTGAAAATTGGAAAGAGGGCGAAGTGGACTGGCTCGACGCGGTTAACAACCCCGAGGACGAGTCCGCGGGCTCGCGCAAAATTCCATTCTCCAAGCGCATTTACATTGAGCGCGACGACTTTTCGGAAAATCCGCCGAAAAAATATTTCCGCCTGAAGCCCGGCGGCGAAGTGCGACTTCGCTACGCGTATTTGCTGACATGCAAGGGCGTCGTCAAAAACGAGAAGGGCGAAATCGTAAAAATTATCGGCACTATCGACCCCGAAAGTCGCGGCGGCAACGCGCCCGACGGCAGGAAGGTAAAGGGCACAATCCACTGGGTTGACGCCTCAAATTGCGTGAAGGCGCGCGCGATGATTTACGACAAGCTTTTTACCAGGGAGGACATGTCCGACTTGCCCGAGGGCGGGGATTTCAAGGACTATTTGAACCCGCTCTCGCTTGTCGAAAAGACTGCGTATGTCGAGCCTTCAGCGCGCGGGCTCAAGGCGGGCGTTCCCGTCCAGTTTGAAAGGGTTGGCTATTTCATGGCGGACTCGAAAACTTCGACGGCAGATATGCCCGTATTCAACCGCACCGTAACCTTGAAAGATTCTTTTGCAAAAGAAATTGCAAAGCAGTAGTTTTTTTGCGCTTTGTTTTTTGAAGCGCGCCCCTCGTTTTTGCGGGGCGCGCTTTTTGTAAAAAAGTTTGACAAATTTTCGGGATTTTCGGACAATAAAAGCTTTAAAAATGAGGCATTTTTACTTATTCGGAAGAAAGATTTTCAGAGGCTTGACATTGCGCGCCGTCTGCGTTTTTGCCCTGCTTTTTTCGTCCGACTGCGCGTACGCCTCGAACTCTTTGAAGCCCGATATTATGTTCAGGCTCGGCGGCTTGCCCGTTACAAATTCAATGCTGACTGCGGCGGCGTTTTGCGTGATAATCGCGCTATTTTTCAGGTTCGCTCTTTTGAGGGGCGGGGCGAAGGAGATCCCCTCGAAGGGGCAGATTTTTGTCGAGGCAATAATCGACGGCGCGGGCAGCGTGCTCTCTCCGATTATGGGCAAGCGCGCCTACAGGGGCGCGGCTCCGTATTTGATATGCCTTTTCACTTTCATTTTGGCGATGAATTTGGGCAGCCTTTTGCCCGGGGTCGGCACAGTCGGGCTTGAGCGCGAGGCAATCGTCTCCGCAGCCGACGCGCCCGCTTACGAAGCTCAGGGCTTTGAGATAGCCAAGGCGGCGGACGGGGCTTTGAAGGCTGAAAAATTCGTGCCGTTTATAAGGCCCGCGCACACCGACCTCAACATGACGCTCGCCCTCGCCCTCATTTCGTTTTTCCTCTTCTTTTATTTTGTGAAGAAGTATGCGGGCTTCGGGGCTCTATACCACGAGTGGTTCGGCAACAAGGCAAAAAAAAGCGAAGTCCCCGCCGCAATGTATTACGCGCTCTTTCCCGTTTTCTTTGCGGTCGGGTTTATCGAAGTGATTTCGGCGTGCGTGCGCCCGATTTCGCTTTCTTTCAGGCTTTTCGGCAACGTGTTCGGCGGCGAAACGCTTTTGGAGGCGATGCACGGCATGGCAATTTCGGGCGGGGCTT
>JAFXRX010000081.1 GCA_017526045.1 Opitutales bacterium | reverse complement strand
GTATTCGTTCGCGCTTTCCGCGCTTTCAAGCAAAAAGGCGTCGTCGCGCTCCGCGATTTTGGAAAACGCCAAAACGGGCGTTTCTATGTCAGCCAAAAGCTCCGCGTAGACGGGGATTACGTTGTGTGTTTTTGAGTATTTTTTGAATTGTTCCAATGTAGGCTTCATGGTCTTGTCGCAAAAAAAAAGCGGCCAAAACACAAAAGGCCGCCACCGCTTTAATCTAAAATTAAACCGTTATGCGACCTTAGTTTTCAACCACCAACTGTTCATGTGTGTAAAATTTATATGGCAATGCATTAAGAACCCTAAAAAAACTGTTGTCAAATATTTTTTTTGAAATTTTTTCTTTGAAAAAAATCGCACGTATGTGCTATATTCTAACGAATACAAAATGCAAAATATTAAATTTTAGCCTCTCCAAAAAAAGTGCCAGAACCGGAAACAAAGCCGCAAATAACCTGCATGTTCCCGCGCCGCATCCCCTCCGACATTGTGGCGCGGCTGCCTATGGGCGCGTACAGGGGCGAAATTGTGCTGGTTGAAACGGACGAGGACGCCGACGCCGCTGTCGACGAAATTTCAAAAGAAACGCTTTTGGGCTTTGACACGGAATCCAAGCCTAGCTTCAAGAAGGGGCATTCATACCCCGTTTCCATTCTGCAAATCGGCGGCGAAAACAAAGTGTGGATTTTCAGGCTCGGCCGCCTCGACTGGTCGATGCCGCGCGTCTATTCAATACTCGAAAACCCTTCGATAAAGAAGGTCGGCGTTGCGGTAAACGGCGACATCTCGGCATTGAAGGGCCTGCGCGAATTCGAGCCCGCGGGCTTTGAGGACATCAGCGACAAGACCCGCAAAATCGGCATTGTAAACACGGGGCTTAGGAATTTGCTCTCGCTTTTCACGGGCTTTAGGATTTCCAAAAGCGCGCAAATGAGCAACTGGGCTGCGGACGAGCTTTCAAAAAAGCAGATTTTGTACGCGGCAACCGACGCCTGGGCAAGCAGGCTCTTGTATCTGGAAGTCGAAAAGCTCTTTGCGCGCGGCGGCTATGTTTTGGAGCCCGCAGAGGACGAAACCGCCAAAAAGCGCGGCATAGTAAAACGCTTCTTTGCGATGCTGCGCTCAAAATTCTTCGCCTGAAATTTTTTGTTTCGGATTTAAGCGAACACTATTTATGGAAGAAAAGCCGCCGCAAAAATCCAAGCCTCAAACCGCCAAAAAAGTCGGGCTTGCCGACATCGCGCGGCGTTTGGGAATTTCAAAAAACGCGGTTTCGCTGGGGCTTAGAAATTCGCTTTCGATTTCCGAAAAAACGCGCAAAAAAATAAAAAGCGCGGCGGCTGAAATGGGCTATGTTAGAAACGAAATGCTCTCCAAAATTATGTCGCATGCAAAATCTGCAAGCGGCGGATTTTTGGAGACAATCGCGCTCATAAACGCAAACAAAAGCCGCGACGCCTTCAAAACCCACCCGACAATCCCCGAATACGTCGAGGGTATCGAGCGCGCCGCAAAGCGCGAGGGATTTGCAATCGACAAATTCTGGATTTACGACGACTCTCTTACTGAAAAATCGTTTATGCGCATTTTAAAGTCGCGCGGCATAAAGGGCGGAATAATAGTGGGGCTTATGGACGACAACCGCCTGCCCCCAAAATTCAAAAATATCTGGAATAATTTTAAGTTTGTGGTTACGGGCGTGCGCACCTACTTGCCAACTTTCGACTTCGCCTGCGCCGACCACTTTTTGATTGCCTACCACGCGACGCTTGAGGCTTTGAAGCGCGGCTACAAACGCCCCGCGCTCGTTTTGGACAAAAAAATCGAAAACCTCATCGAGGGGCGTTTTACGGGAGGGTTTTTGAAGGCGCAGCTAAGCCTAAAAAAGGAAAACCGCATCGACCCGTTTTTCAATGTCTCCGACGCCAAGCGCGACCTAAAAATATTTTATTCGTGGTTTGAAAAAAACAAGCCCGACGTTTTGATAAGCCTTTACAATTCCCCGAAGGCGTGGCTTGAAAAAATAGGGGTCTTTTCGCCGCGCGACATCGGGCTGATTTCGCTTGAAAGGCGGAAGGGCGAGCCCGAGTGGGCGGGCATGAACCAGAGAAACGACCTCGTGGGCGTTGCGGCCGTCGAAAAGCTTAGCAAGCTGCTTATGCAGGGCAGCGGCGAAAAATCCGCCATAACCGCGACTTTGATAAGCCCCGAGTGGGTCGATGGCAAAACGATTTCGCGCAAAAAAAGCGCGGGGTTATAATCCCGCGCCTTGAGTTTAAAAATTTGTCTTTTGCTATTCTTCGAGCGGCTCTTCGATGTAAATGCCGACATCCACGTATTGCCCGCCCTTGGTATTGCGGCACTGCACTGCAATCACGTTTTCGGAATTTTCCCTAATCGCGTTCAGAGC
>JAFXRX010000080.1 GCA_017526045.1 Opitutales bacterium | reverse complement strand
TTTGCGGCTTTCGACATGTTCGTCTTGAAGCGCGAAGGCGCGCAAAACACCTACTCCGCGGAAATCAAAGAGAGGGCAAAGGAATTTTTCGGCTCGCTTTCGGCTGAGCAAATCGCCGAATTTGAAAGCTCGATTATGGACGTTTTCCCGGGCTGCAAAATGGGCTTGAAGGCGGAAGACCTCCGCAAAATGCTCGCAGCCTACGAGGGCATCGACGAGAAAAAGCTCAAAGAAAACCTCGCATTTTTTCTTAAAGAAGTTACGCCCGTTGCGGCGTCTTTGGGGCAGAAGATGGCAATCCACCCCGACGACCCGCCGTTCGACGTTTTGGGGCTGCCGCGCATTGCAAGCAACCTCGAAGATTTTAAGGACATCGTAAGCTGCTGCGACAATTCCGCAAACGGAATTTGCTTCTGCACAGGCTCGCTTAGCGCGAGCGCGAAAAACGACCTGCCCAAGATGATTGACGAGCTCCAGGACAAGATTTTCTGCACGCACCTGCGCTCCACGAAAATCGAGGCGGACGGCTCGTTCTACGAGGCTGGGCACTTGGAAGGCGGCGTGCCGATGCCCGTCGTCGTCGAAAAGCTCATGCGGCTGCAGGGCAAGCGCAAGGCGGCTGGCGAGCCTTTGCTGGTCTTCCGCCCCGACCACGGCCGCGACATGGCAGACGACCTCGAAAAACGCTTCCCCGACAACCCCGGCTACAACTTCATCGGCCGCATGAAAGGCCTTGCCGAAATCCGCGGGCTCATGCGCGGGATTATGTTCAAGGACGCAAAATAAAATTCCGCGCCCAATTTAAAGCGCAAAAAAATTTGCAAAACAAAAGGCTTCGGGGGAAATTCCCGAAGCCTTTTTTATTTCTTATTTTTTGGTTTGAGAAAAATTACTGCGGAATGACTTCGATGCCGGAAATCTGGGCGTCGCGGTGCTCGGTGTCGCTGCGCCACTGCCCGCCGACAAATTCGAGCTTTATTATGCCGTCCTCGTCGGAGCGCACGTCGTTAATTTCCTCGATTACGCCCTTGCGCGGCCTGCCCGCAGCCTTCGAGACGTCGTAGTCCTTCAAAACGACCTTGCCGTTTATCTTGACGTCGAACGCCCTGCGCCCGGGCAATTTGTCCTCGCTCTGCTCCGCGAAGTGCAGGCGGACTTTGTACTTCGAGCCAGGCGCGCCCGTCAGGTGCGCGTAATAGACGCTGTCCGACCAGCGGACAGTTCTGTAAACGTCGCTCGGGGCGGGGTCTTTGAGGCCGGAAATATCCATATCCTCAGTTCTATACCCTACCCAAGACTCCAAGAAGCCCGGGTCTTTTGCAAAGTCGCCGCGGTTGTAGCCGCCGCAATTTATGCGCACGACTTCTTTGCGTTCGGGCTTGCGCGGCAGGAACGTAAAGCCCTTGTCGCCCCACTTCGGGTTGTCGATGTCGGCGTTTTTGTTTTGCGAAACGTAAGCGGTCTCGCGAACTTTCACATTCCAGCCGTCGACTTTCACGCCGGGGGTGTCGCCCGCCAGGGCGCTCT
>JAFXRX010000079.1 GCA_017526045.1 Opitutales bacterium | reverse complement strand
GGAGCTCGCCGCCCTTGTCGTAAAAACCGCGGAGAGCGTCTTGAAGGGCGACCTTGACCCGGACACAAAATCAAAAATCGCCAGAGACGCCGCGTCGAGGCTTGAAGAGTAAATGAAGGCGGCCGAACTTGCAAAAATTCTTGTCGGGCTTTCGGAAAATTCCGAAGGCAAAATCGACATTGGGCGCGTCCGCGCGGTTTTGGACTACGCCGAAAAAAATCTGCCATCCCCGCAAAGAATTAAAGTCTTGCGCGAATACAAGGGCGCGATGAAGTCGAGGATTTTTGCCGACAGCGCGCGCGCGGAGTTTGCGGGGGGGCTCGACAACGCCGCGAAGGAGGCAATCGCGCGCTTTGTAAATTCTAAAAATCCGCGCGCTCTTTTGGAGTTTAGCGAAAACCCCGATTTGATTGCGGGGCTGAAAATATCGGTGGGGGATTTTGTCTGCGAAAATTCTTTGAAAATGAAACTGGAAGACATTGCAAGGTCTTTTAAAGCGTAAAAATTTTTAGCCAAAATGAACGAGATACTAAAAGAAATAGAATCGCGCATCGAGCGCATCGAGTCGGACTTTAAAAAAAGCAGCGTCGGCAAAATCATTTCGGTTGCCGACGGCGTGGCGCGCGTAAGCGGGCTGAGGGGGGCGATGTACAACGAAATGATCGCCTTTGAAGGCGGAGTGTACGGCCTTGCGCTCAACCTCGGCGAGGACGACGTTGCGTGCGTCTTGATGGGCGACGTTTCGGGCATCAAAGAGGGGCAGGGCGCGAGCACAACGGGCAAGCTTTTGAGCGTGCCCGTCGGCATGGGGCTCTTGGGCAGAGTTGTCGACGCCCTGGGAAACCCGCTCGACGGCAGGGGCGCGGTGGATTTTTCCGAAACGTATCCCGTTGAAAAAATCGCCCCGGGCATTCTGCCGCGCAAGAGCGTCGACCAGCCTTTGCAGACGGGCATTCTTGCTGTCGACGCGATGATTCCAATCGGCAGGGGGCAGCGCGAGCTCATAATCGGCGACCGCGGCACGGGTAAAACTTCCGTGGCTTTAGACGCAATCATAAACCAGGCTCGCCTAAACGAGGAGGGGATAAAAAGCGGCAATCCCGATTTCCGCCCGGTATATTCTATTTACGTCGCAATCGGGCAGAAAAATTCGAAAATCGCGCGCATCATACAGCTTTTGGAGGAGAAGAACGCGCTCAAATACACGATAGTCGTGGCGGCTTCGGCGGCGGAAAACGCGTCGAATTTGTACATCGCCCCCTATGCGGGCTGCGCCATGGGCGAATGGTTTATGGAGCACGGAATGGACGCCTTGATTGTTTACGACGACCTCTCAAAGCACGCCGCCGCCTACCGCCAAATTTCGCTGATTTTAAAACGCCCGTCGGGGCGCGAGGCGTATCCAGGCGACGTTTTTTACCTGCACTCGCGCCTGCTCGAGCGCGCCGCGCGCCTAAACTCCGAAAACGGGGGCGGCTCGCTTACCGCGCTGCCGATTATCGAAACGCAGGCGGGCGACATTTCCGCCTACATCCCCACAAACGTAATTTCCATAACCGACGGGCAGATATTCCTTGAAACCGACCTCTTCAACCAGGGCTTGCGCCCCGCAATCGCGGTGGGCGTTTCGGTTTCGCGCGTCGGCTCAGCCGCCCAGATAAAAGCCTTGAAGCAGGTGTCTTCGACGCTGAAGGGCGAATACTCCCAGTACAAGGAGCTCGCCGCTTTCGCGCAGTTCGGTTCCGACTTGGACTCGCGCACAAAGCAGATTATCGGCAGGGGCGACAGGCTTGTGGAAATCTTGAAGCAGAACAACAACACTCCGCTTTCTTCAAGCATGGAAATCGCAATCCTTTTCGCCTTCCAAAACAATTTCTTCGACGACATCGCAGTCAAGAAAATTTTGGGCGCGGTGAAGAGCTTTAAGGACTATTTTGAAGCGCGCTTCGGCGGCTTGCTAAGCGAAGTTGCGTCGGGCTCAAAAATGGGCGATGAGCTTAAAGAAAAGCTTTCCGAAGCCTGCGCCGAATGGAAAAAATCTTTCAACTAAAGCAGGGTAAATCGTGAAGGGAATGCGCGAAATTCGCAGCCGCATAAAGGCGGTGAAAAGTACGGGGCAGATAACCCGCGCAATGCAGCTTGTTGCCGCCTCGAAAATGAAAAAGGCGCAAAACAGGGCGGAATCGGGCAGGGACTATACGCTGATGCTTATGGACTTAATCGACATCCTCGACCCGATGATGGCGGCGAAAATCCGCGAAGTTTTCGGCGAGAGAAAGCCGCAAAACAGAAGGCTTATTATAGTTTTTTCCACCGACAAAGGCCTGTGCGGCGCGCTCAACACAAACCTGTTCAAGCGCATTATGTCGCTGGAGGGCGACTGCAGCTATGTCGCAGTCGGCGCAAAAGCCGCCAAGTTTATAAGCGCGACGCGCAGAAAACTTCTTGCGCAGTTCAAGATTTCCGACAACCTTGCCTTTTCGGAAATTCGCCCGATTGTGGAGTTTGCCATAAAAGAGTACGCCGAAAACCGCGCCGACACAATCGAGGTCTTGTACCCCGCATTCATAAACACGATAAAGCAGGAGCCCGAGCTTGTGAAAATCGCCCCTATTGACGACTTGGACGGTTTTATCGAGAGGATGAAAATCAAGTACAGGGCAAAGTCCGCGCTGCGCAAAACCGACGCGCGCGAAATCCACTTCGAGCCTTCGCTCGACGAGATTTTGAGGGAGCTGCCCGCCTACTACATGAAAAACGTCGTCTACCATTTGGCGCTCGACGCAAAGGCCTCCGAGCAGAGCGCGCGAATGGTCGCGATGAAGGGCGCAAGCGACAACGCCGAAAATTTGATGGCGTCTTTGACTTTGGAATACAACAAGGCGCGCCAGTCGGCGATAACCACTGAAATTACGGAAATCGCCGCAGCCGCGGCAATATCCGGGCAATGAATTTAAGGACGAAAAAATGAGCGACAATACCGGAATTATCACGCAAGTAATGGGAGCGGTTGTGGACGTAAAGTTCGACTGCGACCCCCTGCCAGAAATCTACACCGCGCTGAACGCGAAAATGGGCGCGCTTGGCGGAGAGGGCAAAGAGGTTGTTTTGGAAATCCAGCAGCACTTGGGCGGCGGCGTTATGAGATGCGTCGCGATGGGCTCGACCGAAGGCCTGCGCAGGGGCGACATCGCCGAAAACACGGGCTCTGCCATAAAAGTCCCCGTCGGGCGCGGAGTGCTTGGCAGAATTTTCAACGTCATAGGCGAGGCTGTCGACAACGCCGGCAAAGTCGAGGCTGCCGACAGAATGCCAATCCACCGCAAAGCCCCGAGCCTTTCGGAGCAGAGCACCAAGGCGGAAGTCTTGGAGACGGGCATCAAGCCAATCGATTTGATTTGCCCGTTCGTGCGCGGCGGCAAGGTCGGCGCGTTCGGCGGCGCGGGCGGCGGCAAGACTGTGGTAATCATGGAGCTTATCCACAACATCGCGCACGCGCACGGCGGCTTTTCGATTTTCGCGGGGGTTGGCGAGCGCTCGCGCGAGGGCAACGACCTCTACCACGAAATGTCGGATTCGGGCGTCATCAACCAGAAAAATCTCGCCGACTCGAAAGTCGCGCTCGTTTACGGGCAGATGAACGAGCCGCCCGGCGCAAGAATGAGAGTGGCTCTTTCCGCCCTTACAATGGCGGAGTATTTCCGCGACGCCGAGGGGCAGGACG
>JAFXRX010000078.1 GCA_017526045.1 Opitutales bacterium | reverse complement strand
TTTTCGAGCTACTTGGAATTGCGCATTTTTGAAAGCGAGCGCAGGGCGAGCTGCAAATGTATTGAAATGGAGTTTATTGGGTTGCCAAGCTCGTGCGCGACCCCCGAGGCGAGCTTCAAAACCGACGCGATTTTTTCGCTTCCAATCCTGTCGCGGGCGGAGATTTTTTCGCTTGTCATATCCGAGACTATTATCGCGATTTCCTCGTCCTCCGCGTTTGTGCGCGCCATGTAGACTTTTATAAATCGCCGCTCGGGGTAGGCTATTTCAAACTCCCTTTGCGACGCCGCGCCCTCGCAGACCGCTCGCAGCTCGAGGGCGTCGATTTGCGGCAGGATTTTTGAAAGCGTGATGAATTGCGCGTCCTCCGGAACGCCCAGAATTTTTTTTGCAGCCGCGTTTATGTAGAGCAGGTTGCCGTCGCGGTCGCTTAGCATCACGCCCTCGCGGATTGCCTGGAAGACGCTTTCCATGCGGGACGCCTCGCGCGAGAGCCTTTTGTTGGCGCGTATGATTTGCGCAATTTTGTCGTCTTTAAAGTCCATTATTTTGCCGAGCCTATCGGCGGAAGAGTTATGCGGGGGTTTTCGATTGATATGTTTTGCTTGCCCCTTGTGTAAATCATGCGCGAGCCCGAAGCCTTGCTGCCGTCGTCGTTTTGCACTGTCGGATTTTCCGTAAGCGCGACAGTTTCCTTAAGCGGGTTGATGTCCGCGCGCCCCGCGGTTGCGAGCCTGCCGCCCTGCGAAATCTTGAGGTCTTTGATGAGGGAAATCTGCGCGATTTGCAGCTTGCCCGCCTTTTCTGGCTTGATGGAAACTTCTATTCTTTCGCAGCTTGCGGCGAAGTCGGTGCCGGTTATTTCAACGTTGTTTTCAAACAAATATGTGTCGTTTGCCTCGCCCGAGACGTAGGACTGTTTGTCGCTGACAATTTCGGTTTTTTTGGCTTTTGCGTCTTTTGATTTTTGCGAAAGGCCTATGTTTTCGATTTCGGGCAAAATCATTTTCGGGCGGAAATTCGGCTGCTCGGGGTCTATTAAAAATTCCATGAAGCGGTGCGCGGTTTTGCCGCTTTTGTCGCCGATTTCCACTTTCGGGTAGATTTTTGCGATTTGCGCGCGCGCCTCGGAGCCGTCCTGCGAGACGACAACGTCTCCGTACGCCTCGATTTTTTTGATTTCGCTTTTGCCTTTTTTTGCGTCCTCCTGCGCGTAGACGTCGACGAAGCTGCAGGTCGCCTTCATGTCTTGGCTCGAAACTTCGACATCCCTTGTGAATTTTAGAAACACTTTTTTGTTTTGCCAGGACGCCATGAGCGAGCGCGATTTTATGCGCGTGTTTTTAACGGATTTTTTCGGCAGCCCGAGCTCGGGGCTTTGCGCGATGTCAACATAAACGAAGGAATCGGGCTTGGAGCGGTCGCCGAAAGCTGTCGCGCGGTTGTCCTCTTTTGTTAGGACAATCTCGAAGGCTCTAAGAACTATGCCTTTTTTGCTGTCGGCAAGGCGCGCGTTTTGCTCGAGCCAGACTTCGCCTTTTTGCGGGTAAATTTCAATCGTTTTTGATGTGGCGCGCCACTCCTCGCGCGTAAATTCGACGTTCCCCTTGCCGGTGATTTTTAAAACCGCGTATTTTTGCGATTTTGAAGCCTTGTCGGCGACAGCCTCGATTTCGTCGGCAAACGCCTGGAATTCGGGGTTTGAGACGTGCACCTTACCCGAGAAGAGGAATACGTTTTTATCGTCGAAATTGACCATCTTTATGGAGTTTGCGTAGATTGTGGTGGTCTGCTTTTTGCCGCCTTCCTCGCTTATGATGCGCGCCTTTGCGCGGATTTTTTTGTCGGGGGAGGAGAGGGCGGTTGCGGTGGAGTCGTCTTTGGTGAATTCTATTTTATGGCCCTCGACGGACGCGCCGCTTTTGCGGTCGGCGATTTTTGGCGAGTCGCTTAAAAAGAGCCTGTTTTCGGAGGGCAGCAGAACCGCC
>JAFXRX010000077.1 GCA_017526045.1 Opitutales bacterium | reverse complement strand
CGGGCGACAGGCTGATTGTGATATTGTCGAAGGAAAACGTAAAAAAGGTTGTCTCGCTTCTGGTTGGCTAAAAGATGAACTATTCGATAATATTCAAGCTGCTCTCGATTATCTTCGCGACAATCGCCCTGGCATTCGGCGCGGCTCTCGGGGTTTCGATGGTGTACGCTGAGAATGCCTTCGAGGCGGGCGCGTACGAGTCGTGGGTGGCGTCCGTTGCAATCGCCGCGGTTTTCAGCCTTATTTTTTACCTGCCCAGCCGCAATTCGCCCAAAAAAATCTTCCGCAGGGAGGCTCTGTGCGTCGTGGGCTTGGGCTGGATTTTGTGCTCGATTTTGGGGGCTATCCCGTACGCGCTTATTTTAAACTGCGGCTTTGCCGACGCGTTTTTCGAGTCGGTCAGCGGCTTTACCTCGACAGGGGCGAGCGTGTTTGCCGACGTCGAGTCTTTCCCGAAGAGCATTTTGTTTTGGAGGGCGCTGACGCAGTGGATAGGCGGCTTGGGCGTCGTCGTGTTCTTCGTGGCTTTGCTGTCGTCGCTCGGCACGGGGGCAAAAACCCTTTACGGCAGGGAGAGCGGCAGCTCCGACGCCTCGATGATAGACGGCGAGAGAATGCAGATGAAGGTTCTAAAAATTATTCTGCTTTATTTCTGCCTCTCCGCCTTGTGCTGCGGCGCGTATTTCGCGGCGGGGATGCCGATTTTCGACGCCATTTGCCACATGATGGCGACAGTCTCCACAGGCGGCTTTTCGGTTAAAAACGACAGCTTCGCCTCGTACGGCGCGCTTTCAATCAGCTGGATTGCCATACTTTTTATGTTCCTGGGCGGGACGAATTTTGCCGTAATTTTGATGATTTTGGGGCGAAAATTCCGCGAGGCTTTTCGCAACAGCGAGCTTAAAACATACGTTTTGATTGTATCCGCTCTCTCGCTCGGGATTTTCCTTTCGATTGCGAAATTCGAGGCGTTCGCGCCTCGGGAAATTTTCAGAAGCCTTACAAATTCGGTTTTCATGGTGGTTTCCATAATAACTTCGACCGGCTTTGTGAACGCCGACTACCAGAAGTGGCTGCCCGTTACGCACGTTCTGATTTTCTTTATGTTTGTAGTCGGCGGCTCGTCGGGCTCGACTTCGGGCGGGATAAAAATTTACAGGGCATTGGCGGTTCTTAAAATAGGGCTTAACAACATCGAAAAATCTTTCAGGACAAACGTCGTGCGCCTCGTGCGCATGAACGGCAGGGCGATGTCCGATTCGCAGGCGCGCGACATCCTCTCCTACATCGCCCTTTACGTTGTAATCGCCACATTGGCGACGGTCTTGCTTGCGGCGTTCGAGCCGAATTTGTCGTTCGGCGGCTGCATTTCGACGGCGGTTTCTGCAATCTCGAACATGGGGCCCGGGCTCAACGAAACCTCGCCCGCGCAGACCTACGCGTTTTTCAACCCTTCGTCAAAATTTTTGCTGTCGATAATTATGATTATGGGCAGGCTTGAATTTTACGCAATTCTGGCATTGTTTATGCCTTCGCTATGGAGGAGCTTCAAATGAAAAATCCGATAAAATTGGGTGTTAACATCGACCATTGCGCGACTTTAAGGCAGGCGCGCTACAAGGAAGTCCCGCGCGGCTCTCCGATAGTGGTCGAGCCGAATATTGTTGAAACCGCGCGCCTTGCCGAGCTTGGCGGCGCCGATTCCATAACCGCGCACCTGCGCGAGGACAGGCGACATATGTCGGACGCCGACCTCTTTGCGCTGCGCGAATGCGTCAAGACAAAGCTGAATATGGAAATGGCGTGCGCAAGCGGCGTTTTGGAAGTCGCCCTGCGCGTGCGCCCCGACTACGCATGCCTCGTCCCCGAAAACCGCATGGAAATCACCACCGAGGGCGGGCTCGATGCCGTTTTGAACATGCAAAAAGTCTCCGAAACTGTCGCGGCTCTTTCCGAAATCGGCGTTGTCTGCTCGCTTTTCATCGACCCCGATTTCAGGCAGATTGACGCGGCAAAGCAAATCGGCGCCCCAATGGTAGAGCTGCATACGGGAGCCT
>JAFXRX010000076.1 GCA_017526045.1 Opitutales bacterium | reverse complement strand
GTTACTTGTATATATATACTTTTGCTCGCAATGGCTTTGATGTCGTTTAAGTGTTTGTTTATGGAGCTAAAAATTCCAGAATTTACTTTTGTGTTTAAGCTTGCAGCGTCGGCTTCGTCGTCAAAAAAAACAAATGGTATGTTTTTACAGTTCGTATTGCCTGATAGTATATTATACCATTTTTTCAGTATGCGTGAATTCTTTTTTAAAATTATGACAACAGGCTTGTCGAATTTATGATTTAGAAGTCCTATTTCTTCCTGTTCGTCCAAAATTAGGAAATTATTAAAAGACTTTTCAACTCTTTCTTTTGTTTGCTGCTGCAGATAGACGTTGTCTGTTGTAAGCAGTATGAAAAAATTATAACCCCAGTCTGCCATTGCGGATATAATGCCAAACATTTGGCTTGTTTTCCCTGATTGGACATTGCCCAATAAAAGTCCGTTGACGTATTTTTCTTTTTGAAAAGGCAATATTTTATTGTAAAAGTTTGATACGGTTTCTTTAATCGTATCTTCCATTTCCTCGGAATTTATATTGGATAAATATTCTTCAAAATATGAATGCGTTTTCATATATTCTCGAAGCTTAACAGCCATGTATTAGGTGATTCTTTTGTTTGCCTTAGTAGAATTGAGTTGTATTTAAAAACTTCTAATACTTTTTCATTTACCGGTTCACCAATTTTTAAAGCTCCAGTATTTTCCATTTTACCTTTAATGTATTTACCCAAGATCGAAAGGTCGTCGGACGAACGAAAATTTTTAGCATTGTCTCCGTTTGTTTCGCAAAAAAAGGAGTAATCTTCTTTTGTTATAACATTAAATTTTTTCTGGGAGGGGTAATTTGGATTTTTTCTTATCTCTTGAGGGACGATGAGCTCGACTTCATACCATGGTCTGGGAATTACAAAACCTCTGGGATTTTCTCTTCCTTTCCCGAAAAATACATTTAAATTGCTTTTTTGCTCTGTTTTAAGGGGGATGTAAAACTGGTTGCCAGTTAAATTTTTAGAGTAAGCTTTAAATGTTCCGTCGGGCAATTTATTAACGCCATAATGATTGTCAATCAATGGAATTTCAGGCTTATATCTATCAATGGTTACGCTGTCAAAAGGTTCTCCCAGGTCGTTTATTATAGATTCTATTTTTTGATTTATTATTTCAGCCTCTGCCCCTTCATGGAAAGAATCTATTTCGCACGTATTTTTTGAGCCGCATAAAAAGCTGTCGAAATTTGAAGACCCTATGCTTGCGGAAAAACATGTGTTATTCCTAATGAAAGAATACATTTTTCCATGATATTTTAATTTTTTCGATATATATATTTTTCCTCTGTTTAATTTGGATAGGGTAGTGCTTAATTTTTTTACAGCATCGTATTGAACCTCTGTAAATAAGTCGAAAAAATGCATTCCGATAAATAACTTTACATTTGGAGTCTTATTTTCCTCTACAATTTTATTTAGCTCAATGATAGAGTCGCTTGATATATATCCTGTTGCGATATTAAATTGGTCGCATTTTTCGAGCTGTTCTTTGCAGTATAGTCGTTGCGATTTCGTTTTGCACTCTAAATTTATAAATTCTGACGATACGGCAATGTTCATAAAAATATCATTTTGAGGTTATGTTCTTTATTCTTTTATCAAGATCGGAATTCATTAACTCGTCTCTTATTTTTCGTATATCAGTATGTTTGTATTTTCCTGTAAAAAGTGGCAACAATGCCTTGGCTAATGCCCTTACGCCTTGTGGCGGAACTGCATTTCCAATTTGCCGTCTGACTTCTGCAATGCTTCCTTCAAAAATGAAATCATCGGGGAAGGATTGAATTCTTGCGCGTTCTCTATTGGTTAAAGGGCGGGGTTCTGGATAGTGATACCCCCATGTTCCGCCTCCGCCAGCCGCGATAATTGTTTTTGAGGGCTCGTCTCTTTTGATCCGCCTGTAAACATGGCTTATCATTCCTTTTACATATAGCGGATTATCTTTTGGTATGTCTGAAAAATTTCCGCCTTCAGGAATTAGTTCCAAAAGAGCCTTTGTTTTTGGGGCTATATTTTGGTGTTCATTATTGAATTTTGCTTCTGATACGCCTTGAAAAGCTTCTTCAACCGTAACGTATGGTTGCGAACAATTTGGACCATGCGTCGCTTTTGGGTGTTTAAATTCAAATTCTAAATCAACTCTTATTCCGACAAATAAAATACGTTCCCTAAACTGTGGAACACCGTAGTCTGCAAAATTATATAGTTTTGGAATTACAAGATATCCCGGTTCTATTGTTTCGAAATCATGCAAGATTTGTCTGATAGCTTTTCCATTATTGGCGGTTAATAACCCCTTGACGTTTTCCGCAACAAAAGCTTTAGGCTTTTTGGCGTCGATAAATCGGAGAAAACTTTTATATAAATTGCCGCGTTCGCCATTTAATCCGGGCTGTTTCCACAATAATGAAAAATCTTGGCAGGGGAACCCGCCGAGAATAATATCGCATTCGGGAACGTCTTTCAAAGGATCTATATCTTCAATATCTCCTTCCACAATTATATTTCCGAAGTTCTTTTTAAATGTTTCGCAAGCATAGTGGTTAAAATCATTTGCCCAAATTGTCTCATATCCTTCAAGGTGGAAGCCTAAATCAAGACCTCCGCAACCAGAGAATAAAGAAATTACATTTTTTTGATTTTTTTTATTGTGTTTTGATAAACGTTGGTTTATTTGGACACCTTCGGGCGTTAAATTTTGGTTAGTTTTCATCTTTTTATTTAAAGAAATCGGCAAATTTTGCCGAAAAATTGCTTAGTTCTTTAAATTAAATAATGTATGAATAAACCAACGTTAATCAAGACATTTTTGGGAGTTTTTTTTAAATTAAAATCAAACCGGAAAGGCAAGTTATGGTATATGCTTATGTAAGGGTCTCGACTTCAACTCAAACTGTCGAAAACCAGATCTTTGAAATCGAAAATTGGGCGAAGGCAAACAACTTTGTCGTCGACAAGTGGATTCAGGAAACCGCAAGCGGAACAAAAAGCGTAAACGAGCGCAAACTCGGCTCAATCCTCAAAAGAATGAAAAAGGACGACTCGCTCATCCTTACCGAAGTCTCGCGCCTCGGCAGAAACATAATGCAAATTATGGGCGTTTTAAACTTGTGCATGGAGCGCGGCATAAACATCTTCACCATCAAGGAAAATTACCGCCTCGGCAACACCATCAACAGCAAGGTGCTCGCCTTCGCCTTCGGGCTTTCCGCCGAAATCGAGCGCAATCTCATCTCGCAGCGCACGCGCGAGGCTCTCGCCCGAAAGCGCGCAGAGGGCGCGGTTTTAGGCCGACCCAAAGGCTTTTCGCTAAAGCTGCTCGGCAAGGAAAATCTCATAAAAGATTTTTTGAAATGCGGCGCAACTCTTGCCGAAATCCGCCGCGAGCTAAACGTCAGCCGCTCCACGCTCTACAACTTTATGCGCGCCAAAAGCCTCTCGTAATTCCGCGCGGCTTTTTCCCGTTCCGTCGCAAAAAAAAGACGCGGTTTGCATTGGGGTATTTTCTTTGCGCGCCGACACAAAAATTATTTTTGCAAAAATCCGCGCCGGCAAACGTCGGGCGGCAGGGGCTCTACGATCGGGTCTTTGATGACGGGGGCGGGGCAGGCGAAGGCGTCGAGGGCGTCGGGGCTCTCAAAAACTTTGTCCGCTGTGTATTCGAATGCGTAGTCCGCCGCGCCGCTTCTTGCCGCCGATGTCAAAATTTTCGCGCCGCCTTCGACCATAACCGCGCATATTTTCATATCGTAAAGCCGTTTTTTTAGCTCCGCCCAGAATGAAATTTCGTCTGCTCTTTTGCTTTGAAGGCGCAGGATTTTTACGCCTCGCGCCGACAAAAATTTTTCGCGCCCAATATCCG
>JAFXRX010000075.1 GCA_017526045.1 Opitutales bacterium | reverse complement strand
TGCCTGCGCCCGGGCTATTGTCTCGGGGTTTTTTATGCAATCCATAATGCGCCGCGCGATGTCTTTTGGCTTTGCAGCCCCCTGAATAAATTCAGGCCACGCAGGGCGGTCTAACAAAATGTTCGAGATGCCAAGATATTCAATCGAAACCACCATTCTGCCGATTGCGTATGTCAGCGGGTTTGCCCTGTAAACTATAGCCCCCGGGATGCCCTCGAGACACGCGCTCAAAGAGATTGTGCCCGAGCTCATCAAAACCGCCTTCGCCCCTATCCTGCCCTCTTCGCCAATCCTGCGCAGGCGCACGCGCGAGGCGACGTCGGGAAATTTTTTCAAAGTCTTTTCAAGGACTGCCAAAATCCCGCCGCTGGGGTAAGGCACAACAGCCTCTTCGCCCTCCATGAGCCTCAAAGTTTTCAGCATTATCGGGAAAATCCTGCCGACTGCCGCCTCGCGCGAGCCCGGCAAAAACAGGATTGGCGAGGCTTTGTCGTAAAAGACTTTCGACTCGAATTTATCCGAAATAAACGGATGCCCCACAAATTCAACGTTCAAATTCGTGTCGGCATAGCACTTTTGCTCGAAAGGGAAAATCACCGCAAGCGAATCCAGAAGCTCCGCCATTTTAAAGCGGCGGCGCGCCTTCCAAGCCCAAATCTGCGGGCTTATGTAGTAAAGAAGTTTTATGTCGCCGCCGCCCTTTGCGCTCAGCCCCTCGGCTTTAAGCATTGAGGCAAGGTGCAGGTTAAAGCCCGGATAGTCGACAAAACAGACGGCTTTTGGCTTGTAGGTTTTAATCCAATTTAGCGCGCCGCTTAAAAGAGCCTTGAAAAGCGACAAATTTTTCAGAACCTCCACCAAACCCACGACCGAAAGCTTCGTCATGTCGTACAAAACCTGCACGCCCCTGCGCTTCAGGGCGCAGCCGCCGAGCGCGCAAATGTTGAGCTCGGGGTTTATTTCGCATATCCGCTCGACCATCCGCGCCGCCTGCTCGTCTCCGGAGTGCTCGCCCGCTATAATCAAAACGTCGCATGAGCCGTCCTCGGGCGGCGGGAAATCGAATGCTTGCGGGATTTTTTTGCGGCTCATTTCTGCAAATTCGGGGCGATTTGGCTCGTTATCTCAAGCGCGATTTCAAGCGCGAGGCTGCCCAAATTTACGCCGACTTTCGGCATTTTGTGGTTTATGACGCAGTCGGCGAAGCTGTCGAGCTCGGCTTTGAGCGGCTCCTGCTTGTCGAACGGGACTTCCGTCCGCGCGATGCCGCCGTTTTCGACTTTCACAAGGTGCCCAGCCTGGTTCATGAAGTCCAGCGACATGTAGGAGCCCGGCTGGAAAATTCTTATTTCGCGCACTTTTTTAAGGCTTACGCGGCTGACGTTCAAAGTGGCGATGCAGCCGCTTTTGAATTTTATGCGCGCGTTTGCGATGTCCTCCGTGCGGCTTAAAACATTCACGCCGACGGCCTCTATCGACTCCACTTCGGAATTTGCGAGCTTCAAGACGATGCCGATGTCGTGTATCATCAAATCGAGCACCACCCCGACTTCGGTGCCGCGGATGTTAAACGGCGCAAGGCGGTCTGCCGTTATGAATTTCGGGTTGGAAACATGCGTTTCCATAAAGCCCATGACGGGGTTGAAATGCTCGATGTGCCCGACTTGCACAATGAGGTCGTTTTTCTTGGCGGCCTCCATAATTTTTTTCGCGTCGGAAGCGGAAGTGCAGATGGGCTTTTCTATACGCAAATGGCAGCCCGACTCCAAGAGCGGCAGCGCGACCTGCGTATGGCGGTCGGTCGGAACGGCGATGCTGAGCGCGTCGACGCTTGCAGCGAGGCTTTCAATCGTGTCGAAAACTTTGCAGCCGTACTTTGCGGCGATTTCTTTCGCCCTGTCCGCGCTTGCGTCGTAAAT
>JAFXRX010000074.1 GCA_017526045.1 Opitutales bacterium | reverse complement strand
TTGCCTTCTTCGATGAGGGCGCGGGCTTTCGAGCGGCTTTCAACGAGGTTTAGCTGCGCCAAAAGTTCGTCGGCGCGTTTCATTTTGCGGCTGGCTTGTAGGTGATTTCGTAAGAAGATGGCGTTTGCGCCTGTTGGGTTTGCTCGGCGTCTTTTTTATCCGCCTGGATTTCGACATAGCGGGCGGACTGGCTTGCGAGAGTCCAAATCATGTACGCGCCCGCGATGATAAGCGCGATTAAAATGAGAGCCCCGAAAATTGCGCGCAATCTTTCTGAAAAGGTGCTTTGCGAGCGTTTGAAAGTCGAGATGCGCAGCTTCCCGCCCTGGGGAGAGCCCGTCAGCTTTAATTTTGCGTTGGCGCGGATTTTGTTGATGTCGATAAACATTTTTAAGCCTTTTCGATGAGGCAGACGGCGTGCGCCGCCAAGCCTTCGCGGCGGCCTATCCAGCCCATTTTTTCGTTGGTTGTGGCTTTTACGCCGACGTCTTCGGGGGTTAGCCCGAGGGTGTTTGCGAGCGTCTTTTTTATATCGGCAAGATGCGGCGAAAGTTTCGGGGTTTCGGCGATGAGAGAGGAGTCTATATTGACGAGCTTGTAGCCGAGCTTTTTGATTTCCGCGACCGCGCGGCGGAGGATGTCCTGGCTGTCCATGCCTTCGCACTCCTTTGAGGTGTTGGGGAAGAAGTGGCCGATGTCGGGCAGGGCGGCCGCCCCCAAAATCGCGTCGGCGATTGCGTGGCTTAGCACGTCGGCGTCGGAGTGCCCGAGGGGCCCGACTTTGTTTGGAATTTCAACTCCGCCTATAATGCACTTTCTGCCTTCGACAAGCTGGTGGACGTCGTAGCCGTAGCCTACTCTGAATTTGCTCATATAGCTCCTTTTGATTTTAGAAATTCAACAATCGCCAAGTCTTCGGGGACTGTTATTTTGGGGTTCGGATAAATGTTTTCGACGATGGTTATTTTGTGCCCCTGCTTTGAGGCTGCGGCGACGTCGTCGGTGATTTTCTCGCCGTTTTGGGCGACTTTTTTATAGCAATTTAAAATGATTTCGCGCCTGAAAGCCTGCGGGGTTTGCATAGCCCAAAGCAGGGGGCGCTCCAAGTCCAGCATCTCGCGGTTTCTCAAATTCTGCGGGTCGGAGTCGAGCTTTTTTATTGTGTCGACAACCTTTGAAGCAAGCACGGCGCATTCGTCCTCCTGCAGGGCGGCGGCGAGATTTTTTATGTTTTGCGCGCCCACGAGCGGGCGGGCTGAGTCGTGTATGAATACGTTTTTGGATTCTGGAGAAGTTGCAAGAAGCCCGTTTAAAACGCTGTCCTGCCTTTCCGCGCCGCCGTATGCAAACTTGTGCGGGATTTGCTTTAGAATGTCGGAAAGCGCGTCTTTAATTTGCGCGATTTGCGCGTCGTCGCGGCAGACGAACACAAGCTCGCTTACTTCGCCGCTGTCCAAAAAAGCTTTTGCGCTGTGGTAGAGCACAGGTCTGCCCAAGAGTGGCGCGAGAGTTTTATCCTTTACGCTGCCCCTCATGCGCGAGCCGCCGCCCGCCGCCAAAAGTATCGCCGAATTATTGCGCATTTTCAAGCTCCGCCATGATTGATTTTGCAGCCTGCGCGGGGTTTTCCGCCTTCAAAATCGGGCGCCCCACGACTATGAAGCTCGAGCCCGCCTTCGCCGCCAAAGAGGGCGTCATGACGCGCTTTTGCTCGTTGGCCTCCGACCCCGCGGGGCGTATGCCCGGAGTGATTAGGTCTATTTCGCTGCCCAAATTTTCGCGCAGAAGCCCGATTTCAAGCGGGGAGCATACGAGGCCTTTCAGCCCCGACTTTTGCGCAAGAAGCGCAAGCTTTAAAACCTGCTCGGGGGTCGTGCGCTCAAAGCCCGTGGCGCGCATTGCCTCTTCGTTAAAAGACGTGAGAACCGTAACGCCCAAAATTTCGAGGTTCGGGTTTGTCTCGGCGGCGGCCTGCAGGGCGGCCTTCATCATTTCCTCCCCGCCGCTTGTGTGGATTGTCAGCATTGAAATCGGCAGCCCCGAAAGGCTTTTTACAGCCGAGGCGACAGTGTTTGGAATGTCGTACAATTTAAGGTCGAGAAAAATTTTAAAGCCCATTTTGCCGACTTCGCGCACGAAATCCGCGCCGTATTTCAAATACATTTGAAGCCCGATTTTCACCCATTCGAGCGAGCCTTGCAGCTTTGCGAGCATATCCAGCGCGCTTTCGCGGTCGGGGAGGTCGAGAGCCAGAATTAATTTACATTGTTTTGACATATTGCATAAAATTTGGCACAAATGTTTTAATTTTTCAAATAAAATGACATATCGGAAATCATTTTTCAGCCCCTGCAAGGTGAATTATATGCTCGCCATAACGGGCGTCAGAGCCGACGGGTTCCACAATCTGCTTAGCATTGTCGCGCCCACGCGGTTCGGCGACGAGCTGTTTATCGAGGAGGCGGGCGAAGACTCCATAACGTGCAACCTCGAAGGCGTGCCTTGCGACGAGTCGAATTTGGTCATGAAGGCCGCGGCGGTTTTCAGGCGGGCGACGATGATGAACAGGTTTTTCAAGTTCGACCTCGTAAAAAAAGTCCCGCACGGCGCGGGCTTGGGCGGGGGATCGTCAAACGGGGCAGCCGCGCTCTTGGCTTTGAATAAAATCTGCGGCGAGCCGCTTTCGATTGGCGAGCTCGAAAGGCTTTCGGCGACATTGGGCTCGGATTGCCCGCTGTTTTTGAGCGGAAAGCCCGTAGTCATGCGCGGCAGGGGAGAGGAAGTTTCGGATTTGCCGCAAGAGGCGCGCGAGCTTGTTTCGTCCTTAAAGCTTTTGATTTTCAAGCCCGACTTTTCGATAAACACAGGCCTTGCCTACAAGCGCATGAAGGAGATGAAAAATATCTACATTCCGCAAGCCGAGGCGGAAAAAATGTTCGGGCAGTGGCTTAAAAACCCGACAATCGAGAGCCTGCCGCTT
>JAFXRX010000073.1 GCA_017526045.1 Opitutales bacterium | reverse complement strand
TATATAAAAATACGCGGGAAATAAACGCCCTGTATAAAACTTCAATAAGCGGAATTCCGCCGTACCGCGAAATTTTTACAAGCAATAAAAATTATTTCTTTGATGAAACCATAATCAGCAGCATTTTCGACGCATTGGGAATTAAGAGCTTTAAAAAAACCGTATTTGCCCATTTGAACAGATATTCGTACGGATTTTATTTAAAACATCTCGACCCGAAAGAAGACTACAAAAATAAAAGGCAAATATTTACGCTTAAAAACGGAGCCTTGACGAGATTGTATTTGGACAAAGACTCGGTAAAATCCGAGCCGTTTATGTACATTCACTTTTTTTCAAGGCCGATGGAAATAAATGCCGGCAAGCTGGAAGACTCGAGCAGATATGTAATAATGCCCAATAAAATCGTCGAAGACAACAATGCGGAGCTGGATTTTGCATACATAAAAAAGCACGGCAAAAAGAGCGCATTCTCGCATTATTTGAGATGTTTAATCCAGCACAGAAGGAAGATAACGCCCCGAAAGCTGCTTTCCGCATTAAAAAACCAAATTAAGAATGCAAAATAACAAGCCGCGCATATTTTAACCGTTTCAAAGTTTAATAAAAAAATAAAAGACTAATTTTTTGCGGGAGACAAAACAGTGAACAATAGCATTACCTTTGACGAATTTGCAGAGCGCAAGAAGTTCAATTTCAGAACTTTTGTATGCACAATCAACCTCGTGCTGATTTTGTTGGGATACCAAATGCTAATATCCATCATATCGGGCTTTTTGAAGTATGACGTTGTCGAAGACTCTTCGGTTTTCACATGGCCGATAAGAGCTCTTTGCCTGGGAACGACGATGCTCGCAATCTTGATAGGCAAAACAAAAAACAAAAAATATTCCCTGCCGATAATCCTTTTTATAATCTTGGCGGTCATGTATTTTGCGCGCGCGTTTTTCGCGCTGCAAATACTGCCTCCGCCCTTGCTTTTGGACATCGCATGGCGCTATCAATACTCTTCGTATTTTTACCTGCAAAACTGGGCGGCTGTTATTGGCGTAATACTGTCCGTCATATCGATTTTCCGCACGTGGAGGCAAATCGACTATCCTCTCGCGGTCAACATAATTTTGATTTTGGGATTTTTCGCGCTTTCGATGTCGGTTTTCGGCATAATTAAAACCGGCAACGCCATTGCGGGGCTCGACGCGGATTCGAGAATAGGCGCAAGCAATATGCTCAACACCATCGCCTTCGGGCAATTCGGCGTTTCGATTTTCTTTATAGCACTGTTTAAATATTTTTACACAAAAAATATTCTGTGGAAGATTTTTACCGTGCCGACAATGGCAATTGCATTGCTAATTGCGCTAAGGTCCGGCAGCCGAAGCCCGATAGCGGCAATAATGGCAGTTTCGGTTGTATGGATGGCATTTACCGCAAAAAATTCCATTTTCAACGTATGCCTGTTCGGCGCCATAACTTCCGCAGTCTATCTGCTTAGGTTTCAACTTATAGACCTAATCGGAATGGTCTCTCCAATGACCGCATTGAGGCTTGAAGCCTCCATGCGCTACGGCGAAAGCAGCGGACGCGACTGGCTCATAGAGGACTTTTTCAAGCAAATCGCCCACCATCCCATATTCGGCTCGCACTTGGACCTCTTCGGCTACGCCCACAATATTTTTGTGGACTCCTATGTAATGTACGGCGTGATATTGGGAAATATCCTGCCGATTATCTGCATATTCGCGCTGATTTACGTTGTGAAAATCCTTAAAAACAGGGAATATTTTTCGGTAATCGCGCTTCTGTTTTTGCAGGTTTTTGTATGTTCGATGTTTTCGGGCTGCTGGGGCGGAAATGCTCCATTGCAGTGCCTCTTGATTCTCGTATTGCTTTACGCAAACGAAACCCGCAGCCCAAATCTCCTCGAACCCGGCAAGCAAAAAATGGATCTTAACCCCGGGCGCGAATTGCAATATTAAAAAACGATGAACAACCCCCTTAAACTTCTGCAAATAAACACGACGTGCAACAGCGGCTCAACGGGGAAAATCGCGGAGGGCATAGGCAAAGTCGCAATCAAAAAAGGCTGGAAATCCTACATAGCCTATGCCAGAAATTTTAACAAAAGCGAATCCCGCGCGCTGAAAATAGCATCGCTTGCGGAGGTTTATTCGAACGTTTTCTTTGCAAGAATATTCGACAAAGACAGCCCCTTTTCAAAAATCGCCGCAAAAAGGCTCATTCGGCATATTTCTGAAATTTCCCCGGACATCATACACTTCCACAACCTGCACGGCTACTATCTCAACATCCCCTATTTTTTTGATTTCATTTCGGAATTGAAAAAGCCCGTTGTCTGGACTTTGCACGATTGCTGGTCTTTCACGGGGCATTGCTGCTATTTTTCAGATTGCCAAAAATGGGAAACCCGCTGCGAAAAATGCCCGCTAAAAAAAGACTACCCCAAGTCGTATGTATTCGACAATTCAAGAAACAATTTTGCCTGCAAAAAGAATTTCGCGGAAAAGGCCGGGGATTTTTTGCATATCGTCCCCGTATCCGACTGGCTCGACAATTTGGCCTCCCTCTCCATTTTAAAAAATTGCCGCCGCCGAATAATTAAAAACGGCATAGACACGTCCGTCTTCCGCCCCGCGCCCGAAAGAGAAATCGCCGCGGCGAAGGAAAAATACGGCATATCAAAAGGTTACATTATTGCCGTTGCGAATATTTGGGACGCCCGCAAAGGCTACGAAGACTTATATAAAATCAAAGAGGCTCTAAAGGGCGAAATCGACATTGTCGCTGTCGGAACAAACAAAAGCCAAAACAAAAATCTGAATGGCGCGGGAATAATCGCAATAAACAGAACCGAAAACCAAAAACAGCTTTCCGTTTTGTATTCGGGCGCGAAAGCCTTCATAAACCCGACTTACCAGGACAACTACCCGACTGTGAACCTCGAGGCCATGGCGTGCGCAACCCCCGTAATCACCTACAACACGGGCGGAAGCCCCGAGTCGGTCGACAGCTCCACGGGCTTTGTGGTCGACAAGGGCGACTTTAAGTCAATGGCAAACATCGCGCTCAATCTCGACAAAAAAAGCTTTGCGCAAAACTGCCGAACAAAGGCGTTAAATCATTTTGACAAAAACGCCTCCTTTGAAAAATACATCAATCTTTACGAGGATATTTTGGGCGGGCAAAACGCTTAAAAAGCCGCTATTTTCCAAATACTGCCGAAAAGATTTCCATCTGGTAATTCGGGTTCCACTTTGTGTCGATAACCTCGAAACAGTTGCGGCGGATTTCCTCCCTGCCCAATGAATTTTCGCTCCATTTGCGCACGGTTTCGACCAGGCTTTCAAGGCTGCCGTGCTTGAAAAACGCGCCCGTTTTGCCGTCTTCCACCGCTTCGAACTCGGGCATCTGCATCGGGAAATTGTCGTGCGTTATCACGGGGCAGCCGAAGGCGAGGCAGTGTATTGCAGTAAGCCCGACGTTGCCCGGCGACACGCACAAATCGGCGTTGTAAATCAAATTCGCGTTTTCCCTTTCGTCGTAGCAGGCGCCGTAAAACCACACGTTTTCACTGACGCCGAGCTCGCCGGCAAGCCTTTGCAAATTTTCCCGCTCGCCGCCGTCCCCGACAAGCGTGGCGTTCATAAAAATTCCCGATTTTTTAAGCTGGGCAAGAGCCCTTATTATCATGTCGAGTTTTTTGTTAGCGCCGAGCCTTCCTATAAAAATTATGTTCTTGTTCGAATTTTTGAAATGCGCGGAGAATACGCCCGACGGGGCGAGCTCCCTGCGGATTTCCATCTGCTTTGAATACGCCAAAGAATTGTGGATTGGGAACAATTTTTTTTCGTCAAAGCCCTCTTTTACCATCAAAGAGCGCGCGTAATCTCCGTACACGAATATGCCGTCGGACAATCCGAAAAAAATCTTCTTTAAGATTTTCTTGAAAAAGCCCTCGCGCCCGTACCAGCCGTGCGTCCAAAAATACAGCTTTTTGCGGGGCATAAATTTAAGCATAATCGCAAACAGCCACGTCGAGACGCAAAAAGGCTCGCCCACGAAAACATATTTGCCGCATCCGTTGAAAAGTTCGCCCAGCACCCCTTTCTGCCAATAAAAAGGCGCGGACAAAAAAACTACATTTTTTATGCGCTTAAAATTTTTAAATTCGGACTCGTCCATGAGCTTTATGTCGGAGGCGTTTACGGTTTTCTCCCCCGCGGCGAACTTGCAGTCATAAGCATCGTCGAGCCTGAGGAAAATTTCCCTGCGGTAAAGCGGGGCGATATTCAAAATAAAACAGATCTTCTGCATAAAACAAGGCGGCTTGAAATTGTTATAAGACTATCCCGCGATAGCTTTTTTGAATTTGCAAATAGCTTTCGAGATTGCCGATGTCGTGGCGCGCGGCGGGCATTTGCATGGCGTAAACCGCCCTCTTCTTGCAAAGGTAGGCGATGAAGCTGCCCGGGGCGTCGGCGCCGCAGCCCTCTGCGATGCTGCGCCCGACCAGCGGCAAGTCCTCCCTCCTGTAAAAATAAAACGGCGGGCAGCACCAGTTCGTCGCGGGGTTCGGCGATTTTTCCGTCATCTCCAAAACCCTGCCGCTTTCGTCCACTGTCAGAACGCCGCATTTTAGCAGCTTTTGCCGCGAGGGCTCAAAGTAGCGCATCACGCAGCTTGCGGATTTTTTTTCGGCGTAATCGACAAAAGTTTTGAGGCTGAAATCCAGCAAATTGTCGCCCGCCATGACAAGCAAATCGCAGTCGAGCGAAAGTTTTTCTATCGCAAACAAAATGTCTTTTACAGCACCCAGCCGATTTTCGTTCGAGGTCGTGCCGTCGTCGAGAACTTTTATGTTTTGCTTTTTATTTTCCGCCCAAGATTTGAAATTGCCGTAAAATTTGTGGTTTGAAACGACAATGTACTCTTCGATTTTCCCGGAGGAATCAACATCGTCGACAAGCCAGTCCAAAATGGTTTTGCCCTTCACCTCCAAGAGGGGCTTTGGCATGTTTTCGGTAAGCGGGTAGAGGCGCGTCGCGTACCCCGCGGCAAGAATCAGGCATTTCATACGCAAACTCCGTCGGCTGTGCCGCAAATGTGGACTGAAAATTTGCCCTCCAATTTCGGGAAGATTTTTAAATACTGCCGCCCTACTTTTTCCCTTATGCTTTCCTCGCAGGCTGGGTCGATTATTGCAATGCAGCAGCCCTTAAAGCCCGCGCCGCTGAACCTGCCGCCGTAAATTCCGTCGGTTGAAAGCATTATTTCGTAAAGAGCCTTCAATTCGTCGGAGCCCGTCTGCCAGTTGCATATCGAAGACCTGCCCGACTCGAACGAGAGCCTGCCGTATTCGGCGATGTCGCCCCTTCTCCAAGCCTCCGCGCCCGCCTCGACCCTTTGAAATTCGGAGTACCAGTGCTCGGCGCGCAGCCTCCAATTTTCGGGCAGGGAATTTTTGTGCTTTAAAAATTCCCCGAAGGGCACGTCCCTTAAAAAAGTCTCGTCAAACTTGCCGTAGGGAATGTTTGCAAAAGCTTTCAGCGCGTAGGCCGCGGCGCGGCATTCGTCGACTCTCATGTTGAATTTCGAGCCCACCAAAGTCCGCTCCACGCCAGAAAAGAAAACCGCAATCTTAAAGGGCCTCATGTTCGCGGGCGCAGGAATTAGCTCGTACGACTCGTCGCGGGTGTCGAGAAAAAGCAAATGGCCTTTCTTTGAAAAAACTTCGCAGGACTGGTCGAGCTTTCCGCAGGAAACGCCGACGTACTTGTTTTCCGCCTCGAGGGCGATTTCGATAATTTCAAGCGGCGAAAGGGTTATGCCGTTTACGTCGCACAAAGCCTTCAAAAACGCAATGCAAACGGCGGCGGAAGAGGAGAGCCCGCCTATTGGCAAAGTTCCCTCGATTACCGCGCCTATGCCCATTTTGAGCGGATAGCGTTTGGAAAGCGCGATTGCAACTCCCCTCAAATAGTCAGCCCAGTCGCCCTGCTTTTTGTCGAAAATGAAATTTATGTGGAACTGCGCGCGCTTTTCAAACTGCAAAGAGGCAATCTCGATTACGCCGCTGTCCTTGGGCTTGTATGCGATGTGAATGCCCTTGTCGATTGCAAAACCGGTTATCTTGCCCAGCTGGTGGTCGCTGTGCGCGCCGATTGGGCAAACCCTGTAGGGGCAAAACGCCACGTTTGAAGGCATTTTTTTGTAGAGCTCAAAGAACTTCTCTTCGCATTTCATAAAATAAATACTTTGTTTTTTTTGCGTTTTTTTCAAGAAAATACATAATAGATGCGCAACGATTTTTTTATTGATAAAATCGGGTTTTTTTGCGATATTATGCTCATTATTTTATTTTTATGAAAACAGCATTGATTACAGGCATCACGGGGCAGGACGGCTCGTATTTGACTGAGCTTTTGATTTCCAAAGGCTACGCCGTCCACGGCATCATCCGCCGCTCAAGCTCGTTCAACACCCAGAGAATAGACCATCTTTACAACGACCCCTCCCTTAAAGACAGGCTCTTTTTGCACTACGGCGATTTGACGGACTCTTCAAACCTAAACCGCATTCTCGAAAAAACCGAGCCCGACGAAATTTACAATCTCGGCGCGCAGTCGCACGTAAAGGTAAGCTTTGAAGTGCCCGAATACACCGCCGACGTCGACGCGGTCGCAACCCTTAGATTTTTGGACGCCATAAAAGACGTGGGGCTTGTCAAAAAGACAAAGTTCTACCAGGCGTCCACTTCGGAGCTCTTCGGCAAGGTTCAGGAAATCCCGCAGACCGAAAAAACGCCGTTCTACCCCCGCAGCCCCTACGCGGTCGCAAAGCAGTACGCCTACTGGATTGTCATAAACTACCGCGAAGCCTACGATATTTTTGCAAGCAACGGCATACTTTTCAACCACGAATCAGAGCGCCGCGGCGAAACGTTTGTAACGCGCAAGATAACCCGCGCTGCGGGCAAAATCAAGCTCGGGCTTCAGGACAAGCTCGTTCTTGGCAACATGGACTCCAAGCGCGACTGGGGCTACGCGCCCGAATACGTCGAGGGCATGTGGCGCATCTTGCAGGCTGAAAAGCCGTCGGAATACGTCTTGGCGACGAACGAAACCCACACAGTCCGCGAATTCGTAGAGCTTTCGTTCGGCAGGCTCGGCATGGAAATCGAATGGCAGGGCAAGGCTGAAAACGAAAAGGGCGTCGACAAAAAGACGGGCAAAACGCTTGTCGAAGTCTCCCCGAAATACTATCGCCCCACCGAAGTCGACTTCCTTTTGGGCAACCCCGAAAAGGCAAAGCGCGAGCTCGGCTGGGAGCCGAAAACGACATTCAAGCGCCTCGTCGAAATAATGACCGACGCCGACTTTGAGCTGGCAAAGAAAGAGGCGAGATAGTCGATGAAAAAATCGGATAAAATTTTTGTGGCCGGGCACAACGGAATGGTGGGCTCGGCAATAGCCCGCGCCTTGAAAAATTCGGGATACGAAAACCTCGTCCTGCGCCCGCACAGGGAGCTCGACCTTACCTCCCAAGCGCAGACCGAAGAATTTTTCAGCTCCGAAAAGCCCGACGTTGCGGTCATCGCCGCGGCGAAAGTCGGCGGAATTTTGGCAAACAGCACATACCCCGCGGAGTTTATCGAAATAAATCTGGCAATCGCGCTGAACTCGATAAGGGCTGCGTACAAGGCGGGCGTAAAGCGGCTGCTGTTTCTTGGCAGCACCTGCATCTACCCGCGCATGGCTCCCCAGCCCATCCCCGAAAGCGCGCTGCTTACAAGCGAGCTTGAAAAGACAAACGAAGCCTACGCAATCGCAAAAATCGCGGGGCTTAAACTCTGCGAATATTTCCGCAAACAGTACGGCGTCTGCTACCACAGCGCAATGCCCACAAACCTTTATGGCCCGGGCGACAACTACCACGAAAAGAACTCGCACGTTCTGCCCGCCCTCATCCGCAGATTTCACGAAGCCAAGGAAAGCGGCGCAAAAAGCGTCGTGCTTTGGGGCACTGGCTCGCCGCTTAGGGAATTTTTGCATGTCGACGACCTCGCAAGCGCGTGCGTGCACCTTTTGAGCCTCGAAAACCCGCCCGACTTGGTAAACCTCGGCAGCGGCGAGGAAATCACAATCAGGGAGCTTGCGCAAATCGTCGCCGAAACAGTCGGCTACAAAGGGGAAATAATCCGCGACGAAACCAAGCCCGATGGCACTCCGCGCAAGCTTTGCGACACAACGCTGCTGCGCTCGCTGGGCTGGGCTCCGAAATACTCGATAAAAGAGGGAGTGAAGGCGACTTACCAATCCTTTTTAAGCGAGCTTAAAAGCGGCAAAATAAGAATGTGATGAAAAAGTTTTTGTACGTTTACGAATTTGCGGACAAGGCGGACTTGCCCCTCTCAAAAAAAGCGGACACGCTTTGGGGCTATTCCCAGCAGTATTTGCGGGAAATGAAAGCCCCGATAGAAATAAAAACCGCGCGCGGCATTTTTGCCGACAGGCGCGAAAACGGCCTTGCCCTGCGCAGATTTTTAAACTTCCTCTACATGCACGCCTGCGCGCCGTTTGAAATTTTGTTCTCGCGCGCCGACATCGTTTTTGTGCGCTCAACCCCGCCGATGATGCAAATCACATACGCGTTTTGGGCGACGCTCTTGCGCCGCAAAAAAATCTTCTGGCTGATGGACTACCACCCCGTTTACGGCGTCAGAAATTCCAAAAAAGGCTCGATTTTAAATTTAATTTGGCGGTTCTTCGACAAAATCGACAAGTTTTTTCTAAAAAAATTCGACCTGGTCGTCTGCCTCGACGAGGCCATGCAGGAGCTTGTGAAGGAGCGCGCGCCCAACGTCGAGACGTTCGTCTGCCCGACGTTTTCGCTGCAAGAATCCGAATGGCTCGACCTGCAAAAAGACTTCAACCCAAGCGAGCCGCTTAAGCTTTTGTACAACGGCAACCTCGGCCGCTCGCACTCCGTCGGCAGGCTAAAAATCCTGCTTGAAGAAATCGCCCGCAAAAGGAAGGTGGAATTTTCCTATTGCGGCGGCAGCAGGCACGCGATGGAAACCTTCCAAAAAATGTGCGGCGAATGCGGCGCGGACTTCAAAACTTTCGATTTCATAAAGGACTACAACTCCCTCGGGAAATTCTACAAGGAAAACGGCTTCGACTACGGAATAGTGCTGCTAAACGACGAGCTGAAGGGGATTGTGAGCCCCAGCAAGTTTTCCGGCTACACTTCCTTCGGGCTGCCCATAATTTATTTGGGGCCGCGCGGCACAAACGCCCATTTTGTCTGCGAAAGCCTAAAAGCGGGGGTTTGCGCGGAAACCCAGGAACAAATTCTGGAGGCTGCGGAAAAGATAAACGAGCCCGAAACGCGCAGCGAATGCGCAAAAAACACGCCGCAAACCGCGCAATATTTCAGCCCGAAAGCCGCGGCAAAGCTCTCGGAGCGCATCGCCAAATTCTGCGAATGACAATTTTGCCTTGAAGATTTTTTGCAATTTTTATTTCATTTAAAAGCTGTAAAATTTTCGGCACAAAAAATGGAGCTTAAAAAAACATTTTCGGCAAAAATCCCGATGCTTGCGGGGCTCTACGCCATTCTTGCGGCAGCCTCGCTTTTGGGCGCGTTTTTGCTGAGGTTCGACTTCGGCTACGAACTCATCTGCAAATTCTTTTCAGCCAAGACCCTCCTTTTTGTTTTGGCTGCAAAATTATTTTTCCTTGCGCTTTTCGGGCAGTTTAAAATCCTGCTGAAATTTTTCCACAACGCGGATGTGGCAAGCCTCTTCTGGGCGTTTACCTCGTGCGCGGCGTTTATTTTCGCATTCAGCCAGATTTCGATAAAATTCGGCTGGGTAATTCCGCGCGGCGTAATTTTGATAGACTACTTCCTCTCGATAATTTCGTTTTCCGCCGCGAGAATGTTTTTCAGAAGCCTAAACGAGCGGTCGCAAAAATACGCGGCGCACGGCGGCATAAAAAAGCGCGTTGCAATAATCGGCGCGGGCGACGTCGGCTCGAGCGTCGCGGAAAATTTGATTGCGCGCAAATCCATGGGCGTCGTGCCCGTCGTTTTTCTCGACGAAGACCCGAAAAAAATAGGCGGCACAATCTCGGGGCTGAGCGTCCTGCCGCTCAATACAGATTTCAAGGAGCTTGCCCGCGAGTTTAAAATAGACCGCGCAATAGTCGCCATTTCAAAAATATCGCGCGCGCGCCTCAACGAAATAACCTCGGAATTTTCAAAAATAGGAATTGAGACGAGCGTCGTGCCCTCCTACCACGACCTTACCATGGGGTACGCAAAAATTTCCGACATACGCAAGGTTTCAATCGAGGAGGTTTTGGGCAGAAAGCAAATCCCGATGGGCTCGGAGGAAATCGACAATTTCATAAAGGGCAAAACCGTTCTTGTAACGGGCGCGGGCGGCTCGATAGGCAGCGAGCTTTGCAGGCAGATTGCAATGCGCAAGCCCGCATGCCTCGCAATGCTAGACCAGTGCGAAGTCCAGCTTTTCAACGTGCGCGAAGACCTCTCGCGCGGGAATTTCGGCATAAGCCTAAAGCCCGTAATCGGCAATGTCGCCGACGCCGCGAGGATCGGGGAAGTCATGGCGGAAGTCAAGCCGCAGATAATATTCCACGCAGCCGCGCACAAGCATGTGCCCATCATGGAATACCAGGCGGGCGAAGCCCTCAAAAACAATGTGCTCGGCACTTGGAACACCGCCCTCGCCGCCTCCGCAAACGGCGCGGAAAAATTCGTCCTCATTTCCACCGACAAGGCTGTAAACCCCTCGAGCGTCATGGGGGCGAGCAAGAGGCTTGCCGAAATTTTGGTGCAGGCCATGCAAAACAACCCCGCAAGCAAAACCAAATTTGCGGCGGTGCGCTTCGGCAACGTTTTGGGCTCTTCGGGCAGCGTAATTCCAATTTTCAAGCGGCAAATCGCCGAAGGCGGCCCCCTGACAATCACCCACCCCGACGTAATGCGCTATTTCATGTCGATACCCGAAGCCGCTGGGCTCGTGCTGCAATGCGGGGCGCAGTCGGAAGGCGGGGAAATCTTCGTCCTCGACATGGGCGAGCAAATCAAAATAACCGACCTCGCCCGCCAAATGATAAGCTTGAGCGGGCTAAATCCCGACACCGACATCAAAATCGAATTCGTCGGGCTGCGCCCCGGGGAAAAAATCAGCGAAGAGCTGCACAATAAAAACGAAAAAATCGAAAACACAAAAAACCCGAAAATTTTCGCCTTCGTTTCGGCTCCGATTTCATTTGAAAGCGCGGAGGCAATCGCCGCCGAAATAAGAGCCGCAATCGGCGCAAAAAGCCCCGAAGAGCTCAAGGATTTCATAAGGAAATTCGTGCCCGAATACACCCCGCAGCGCGGCTAAATTTTGCGCTCACTTCTGCGCCTGCGCCAAAACATTTTTTATTGCGCCGCACGCCGCATGCAGGTCGGACAATTCCAAAGTCGGGTGCGTCAAAAACATCATCGCCGAATTTTTCAGCTCGTAGGCGTTTGGAAGCTGCTCTTTCGTCTTTTCCAAGCCCGCGCGAACAAATGCCTTTTCGGCGGAGACGTTCCAGCACGTGCCCGAAAAGCACGGCACTCCTCGCGCGGAAATTTCGGCGGCAATCCTGTCCCTGTCCCAGCCGCCTTTCAATTTTTCGGGACGGACGAAGCAGTAGTATTTGTAAAATGAAGGCTCAATATCCTGCGGGATTTTTTGCAGGCGGACGCATTCAAATTCCGAAAGCGCATCCTCGTAAATTTTTGCGTTGCGGCGGCGAAGTTCCAGCCATTTTGGCAAATTTTCGTACCCGCGCACGCCGAGCGCAGCCTGCATTTCGGTCATTCTCAAATTCGTGCCGAAGCTCTCCACAAGCCACTTAAATCCCGCCGTTTTTATCGGGCTGAAAACGGCGTCGAAGCTTTTGCCGTGGTCTTTAAATTCCCAAACTTTGCGCCAAAGGGCTTCGCTGTTTGTGCTTACCGCGCCGCCCTCGCCGCCCGTCGTTATGATTTTATCCTGGCAAAAGCTCCAGGCTGCGATGTCGCCTATCGAGCCGACGGGCCGCCCCTTGTAAACTGCCCCGTGCGCCTGCGCGCAGTCCTCGACGACAAAAATATTTCGGCTTTTTGCAAGAGCCGTTATGGAGTCCATGTCGCATGGCACGCCCGCGTGGTGGACGGCGACAATAGCCCTGGTGCGCGGGCTTATGCACTTTTCGACGCTCTCGGCGGTTATGTTTTGCGTATTTAAATCGACGTCGGCGACTACCGGCTTTGCCCCGCACATGGCGGCGCAGCTTGCGCTTGCGACAAATGTCCTGCATGAAGTTATCACTTCGTCGCCCGCCCCGACGCCCAGCGCGCGCAGGGCGCACTCGAGCGCGACGGAGCCGTTTGCCAGCGCGACTGCGTATTTTGCGTTTGCGTTTTCGCAAATCTTTTTCTCGAATTCGGCGTTCTTTGCGCCCGTCCAGCGGTTGATTTTGCCCGAGCGCAGGACTTCGGCGACAGCCTCGATGTCAGCGCCGCCGAAGTGCGGCCATTTTGCAAAACTTTCAAACATATAAAGAATTTAAAATCACAAATGCGCGAAAACTCAACAAAAAACCGACGTCAAGGTTTTGCGCTTCTGCCGTTTTCCAAAATGGAATGGACAAGCGAAATTGCGATTACGCCGATGCTAAGCCCCGCGGCAATAGCCTCGGGGACTTCCTCGACTGCCGAGCGCAGCATGACAAGGGAGAGCGCGCCAATCGCCCAATACGCCCCGTTTGTAAGGTACTTTAATTTTGAGAGCGTCTGCTTTTCGACGAGCACCAAAGTAAGCGAGCGCACGAACATCGCCCCCACTCCAAGCCCTACGATAATTACCACAATGTCTTTTGTGAAGGCGAACGCGCCCAAAACGCCGTCCAAAGAGAACGAGGCGTCAATCAGCTCCAAATACATAAACATCGCAAAGCCCGCCGTGCCCGTAAGCTTGGCAGCCCCCTCGCCGATGTGCCTCGACTCCAAAAAATGCGCGATAAAGTCAATCGCCAAAAACAGCGCGACGCCCACCGCGCCCGAAACCGCGCAGACTTCGCGCTCGCTCTCGGGCAAAAAATAAACGAGCGTTCCAAGCACCGCCGCGGCGACGATTTCGCTTATGAATTTCACCCGCGAAAGCTTTTTTACGCCGCGCTCCAAAAAGCCAATCCAGTGAATTTCCTTTTTCCCGTCGATAAAAAATTTCAAAAAGAGCATCAAAAGGAACATCCCGCCAAACGAGACAATCGCCGCGTGCGTCTCGTGCAAATGTTTTACGTACTCGTCGGGATTTGCGAACGCGATTTTTATTACGCTGAAAATCGAAAGGTGCGCGAATATTGCGACAATCAAAAGGGGGAACAAAAACCTCATGCCGAAAACCGCCACGAATATGCCCCAGGTCAGAAAGCGCCTGCGCCAGATTTTGTCCATTTTTTCGAGCTTGTGGGCGTTCACCACGGCGTTGTCAAACGATATTGCAACTTCCAAAAGCGATATTGCAAACGCCGTAAACATAAACGCAACCCCCGGCTGCCCGACTTCAACCCCCCTCAAATAGGCGAGCGCAAGCCCAACAGCAACGCATATTAAAGACCATTTAAAATGTTTGAGCATCCTGCAATTCCGGTTAAAATTTAAGCAATAAAAAAAATCCTTTTTCGGCAATTTGTAAATATCTAAAATTTTTAAATTCGACGCAGCAAGCCCCGCGCTTAAAAAATTTTTCAGCGCAAATTAAAAAAAAGCTTTACATGGCAAAAAAGAAAATTAGAGTTTGCAGCATGGTTAACATATTCAAACGCTGTTTTATATTTATAACGCTTTTCTTTGCGCTTGCCTTTTTAAACGCGGCGGAAAAAATCCGCGTCGCCTGCATTGGCGACAGCATCACCGCGGGGGCGTGCGTAAAGGGGCGGGAAAATTTTTATCCCTCGAAACTCCAGGCGAAGCTTGGCGACGGCTACGAAGTCCGCAACTTCGGCGTAAGCGGCCGCACAATGCTCTCAAAAGGCGACTCCCCGTATATAAACGACGGGGCGTGGAAGCGCGCTCAGGAATTCAACCCGAACATCGTCATAATAAAGCTTGGCACAAACGACACCAAGCCGCAAAACATGGTTCACTTTTCGGAGTTCGAGGCCGACATGAAGGCGATAGTCGAAACTCTGCAAGCTTTGCCCGCCAAGCCTAAAATCTACCTCTCCTACCCCGTCTGCGTAACGCGCATGAACTGGGGCATAAACGACCCCTGCGTGCGCCTGAAAGTAATTCCAACAATCGACAAAATCGCAAAGGAAAAAAATCTGGAAATCATCGATTTTTACAATCCTACTTTTGCTCTCTTTGAAATTTACGCCGAGGGCGTTCACCCCAACAATGCCGGCGCGGACTTTCTTGCGGAAATCGCCGCGGCAAAGATTTTGGGCAAGACGCCCCCGCCGCCCGCCAAGCGCGCGTTCATGGGCGGAGTCGAGCTCTGGAACGGCTTTGTGCTGCACAAGGGCGAATTTTCGGACGGCAAGCTGAAAAGGGAATTGATTATAGTCGAGCCCAAGCTCGCAGCCGAGGGCAAGCCCTGGATTTTGCGCCCAGCGTTCTTCGGCCACGAGCCGCAAACGGACATCGCGCTTTTAAATTTGGGCTGGCACGTCGTCTATCTTGACATGACAAACGACTGCGCAACCGACCAAATTTTGGAATTTGGCAAGCTCTTCTACGACTACATGACAACGCTTTACGGCTTTTCCAAAAAAGTCGTGTTTGAAGGCATGAGCCGCGGCGGCTTTTACTCGCTGCGCTTTGCCGCGAAATATCCCGAATGCGTCGGCTCGCTTTACATCGACGCCCCCGTCTGCGACCTCTCTTCAATTACAGAGCCCAACTTTTGGAACGACGCCCTGAAAAAGTGGGACGCCAACCTCGACAACTACAAAACAAAAATCCTGCCCTACCAGCCCGCAAACAATTTAAAAAAGCTTGCGGAAAACAAAGTGCCGATTTTAAGCGTCTGCGGCGACGCCGACAAAGTAGTGCCAATCGAAAAAAATTCGCTCATCGTAAAAGCGGCTTACGAGCGGCTCGGCGGCAAGTTCGAGCTCATAACAAAACCCGGCGTCGACCACCACCCGCACTCGCTCAAAGACCCTGCGCCGATTGTCGATTTCATAACGAAAAACCAGCCTGGCTACGACAGGGCAAAATACGAAAAAGCCGCGGCGGGCATCAAGGAAAAGCCGCTTGTTGATTTGGACTTTTCAAAGTACATGAACCTGCGCGGCAGCCTGAACAATTCGCGCCTGAAATTTGAAAGCGGAGAGGCTACTGTCGCGTTCCTGGGCGGCTCGATTACCGAAATGAACGGCTGGCGCAACTTCGTCCAGCGCGAGCTAAAAAAACGCTACCCGAACACAAAATTCAATTTCATCGAAGCGGGAATTTCCTCGACGGGCTCGACGCCGCACGCCTTTCGCCTCGAAAGCGACATCCTTCAAATCGCAAAGCCCGACTTGCTGTTTTTTGAGGCGTCAGTAAACGACCACACAAACGGATTTACAAAAGACGAGCAGATAAAGGGCGTCGAAGGCGTAATTGCGCACGCCTTGAAGGCAAACCCCAACATGGACATTGTGTACCTTCACTTTATCTACGAGCCCACTCGCGACGAAAAAATGCAGGGAATTACCCCCGAAGTTTACACAAACCAGGAGGCAGTCTGCAAGCACTACAACATTCCGTCAATCGACTTAATCTCCGCGATAACCGACGAGCTTAAAGCCCAAAAAATAAACTGGCACGAATTCGGCGGCACGCACCCCGCCCCGCTCGGGCACGAATACTACACAGCGGCAATAATGCAGCTCTTCGACAAGCTCCAAACTAAGGCAAAAAACATAAAGCCGCACAAGCTGCCGAAGGCAAAGCTCGACAAATTTTCGTACACAAACGGCAGATTTATCGACATAAATTCCGCAAAAATCAAAAGCGGCTGGCGGATTGACGAAAAGTGGCAGCCGACTCTGCGCGCGGGCACGCGCAAGGGCTTTGCGTTT
>JAFXRX010000072.1 GCA_017526045.1 Opitutales bacterium | reverse complement strand
GAGGAATACGCCAAGCTCTTCCCGCCCGAAATGCGCGTCGATGGCTTTATTGAAAACGATGTGAGCTTCGCATACAAGCTCGGAATAGGCGTCGGCAAAGACGCCGAAAAGTCTTGGCAATGGGCTGTAAAAGGCGCGGAGGCGGGCAACTTCTATTCGCTTTGGGACACTTTTTACGCGGGCGCAAAAACATTTGACGAGGCGAAGGAGTCCTTCAAAAAGCTGCCTCCGCAATTCCGGTCGGCAAAGGCTCTTTCCGCAGTCCGCGGGCTTGTCGAGCTTTCCGAAAACAATGTCAAAGCGGCGGCCGAGAGCATTTACAATTCAATAAAAGACCCGGAAAACGTTTTGCCCGTTGTAAACCGCGACTTGGAAATGCTCAAAACCCTCGCGAAAAAATATTCCGAGATTTCCGGCGCCGACCCGAAAATCGCGGAGGCTCTTAACAAGTTTTTGGCAATCCCGCAGCCGAAAGCATCCGATTAATTTCGCCGCGCCGCCCGATTTATTTTAATTGTAAGGCGCGCAAAATTCCCCATAATGCAAAGCCAAAAATTTTGTTTTTTTATGGAAATGCAAAAATTTAAAGGCAGAAAAATCGTCCTCGGCGTGTGCAGCTCGATTGCGGCGTACAAGGCTGCGGACTTGGCTTC
Source organism: Opitutales bacterium (assembly GCA_017526045.1). Lineage (GTDB taxonomy): Bacteria > Verrucomicrobiota > Verrucomicrobiia > Opitutales > Intestinicryptomonadaceae > Intestinicryptomonas. The sequence continues at coordinate 4,279 of JAFXRX010000072.1, read as the reverse complement.
CGCCCTCGCAAAAGCGGGCGCGGACGTCCGCGTAATCATGACCGAAAACGCGGCGAAAATCATATCCGAGCGCGTGTTTGCAACGCTTACGCGCAACCCCGTTTCCGTAAATATGTGGGAAAAAATCGGCGACTGGAAGCCCGAGCACATTTCCCTTGCGCAATTCGCCGAGCTTATGATTGTCGCGCCCGCGACTGCAAACGCAATCGGCAACTTCGCAAACGGCCTCGCCCCCGATTTGCTCTCGTGCACGTTTATGGCGACCCGCGCTAAAGTCCTGGTCGCCCCCGCGATGAACGACGCTATGTACTCGAATTTCGCGGTGCAAAAAAACATAAAAATTTTAAGGGAAAACGGCGTCGAGTTCGTCGAGCCCGAAGAGGGCGCGCTCGCCTGCGGAGACTGCGGCAAGGGCAGGCTTGCGGGCGTCGAGGCGATTTTGCAGAGGGCGGCCCAGCTTTTGTGATTTATGGCGGGATTTAGAGCGCATATCGAAAGCCTCGAAAATTTGGCTGCGGGCGGCTTTGCGTTTTTGCCGGAGGGCGAAAGCAGGCATTTGTGCGGGGCTTTGCGCGCGCAAAAGGGCGATATTGTCGATGTTTTCGACTTGTCGGAATTTTATTTAAGATGCGAAATATCGGAGGCGAGCCCGAAAAAAACGCAGGTAAAAATTCTTGAAAAACGCGCGGTAAAAAGGGCGGGAGAGCCGGTTATTCTCGCGCAGTGCATGCCAAAGGGCGGGACGTTCGAGGATATAATTTCAACGGCAATCCAGCTTGGGGCGACTGCGATTTTCCCGATAATTTCGGAGCGGACAATCGTGAGATTTAGCGGCGCAAGCGAGGCGGATAAAAAGCTCGAAAAGTGGCGCGCGCGCATAATCGAGGCGGTCAAGCAGTCGTCAAATCTTGCGGCGCTGAAAATTTCCGCGCCGATGAAGCTTGAAGATTTTTTGAAGGGCGCAAACTCGCTTCTTCCCGAAAAATGCGCGAGGCTTGTCGCGTCGCTTGAGTTGGAAAACCCCAAGCCGATTTTATCCGCGCTGGAGGATTTAGACCCCGCGGGCGCCTGCGTTTTAATAGGTCCCGAGGGCGACTTGTCGGAGGGCGAATACAAGGCTGCGTACGCGGCGGGATTTGCGCCTGTCAGCCTCGGCGAAAGCGTAATGAAATGCGGGGTTGCCGCGGGATATTCGATGTCGGTTTGCTCCGCGTATTTTTTGAAAAAAGCCTTTGGAAGCGGAACCAATCATTAAAAGTGTTGTCGATTTTTTGTAAATGAACAGGCTTTGTTTTTGGCTTGCGTGCTTTTTTGGTTTGCTGAGCGTGGTGTTTGGCGCGTACTCGGTGCTCCATTCCGCGCCCGAACAAAACGCCGCGCAGAATAAAGAACCCGAAGCCGCGGCGCGGTGGGGCGCGGACTTGCTGAAGCTTGCAAGAAAGTCGAACAAGCTGATTTTCTTTTCGCTCGAAGGCGCGGACGAGCCGGAATTTTCGCCCGCTGCGCGCAAAATTTTGGAAAGCCGCTACATTTACGTTAAGCTCTCGCCGCAAAAATACCCCGCCGACAACGCAGTGCTTTTGGATATTTACAAAAATTCGGGCGCGCGAGGCAGATTTTCGGTGGGAATTCTCTCGCCGCAGGGGGCTCCGATTTTTTTGGCGTCGGCTCTTTCAAGCGATAGCCGCTCGCCGTTTTACGACGCCGCATGCCTTGCGGGCGCGGTCAATTTGTACGGGAAAAACCGCAGCGCGGATTTTGCCAATTTAAAAAACAGCGCGGCTTTTTTCAGGCGCGCGGATTTCCCGTTTATGTTTATTTCGGGCAACTCCGCGGCGAACCTCGCGGATTTGGCGGTGTTTTTCGCCTCGAAAAGCTGGGGCGAAAATACCGCGCTTCTGACGGAAAACGCGCGCCTTGCAGCCAGACTCGCGCGCAGCTCGCACCCGATTGCACTCGGCGTCGCCGAATCCGCATACGAGTCTTTGCTAAGCGAGCCTGCAGACGGCCTGCGCTCGAAGCTTTTGGTTGCGCGCTCGCTTTCGGAGTTCGCCATTCTGATGCTCTCGCCGACGGCGCAGCAAAATTTTTTGGCGAGAGCCGACGAGATTTTGGCTCTTCAAAGTCCCGACGGGCTTTTCTATGAAAATTCCGCCGCGATTTTGCGCGACAACTCCCTCGCGCTTTCCGTCCTTGCGCGTGCGTTTCTGGTTTCCGCCGAGCCCAAGTACGAAGAGGCGCTCGAAAAATCCGCAAAGGAAATTCTTTCAATTTTGAAGAATAAAAATATTCCGCCAAGCATTTTGAAAAAGACATCCGACAAGCTGCCGCCCTCTGAAACACAGGGGATTGGCTGCGCATTGCTCGCGCGCGCTTTTTTGGACTGCCATTTGGCGACGTCAAAGCCGCTGTTTCTTTCCGACGCCCTGCGGATGTTCGAAATCTTCGACGCGTTTTTTGCCGACAAGCGGACGGGCGACTGGTACTGCAACCTCCCAGGCTCGATGTTCGCGCCGACTTACAGAATGAAGAATTTTTCCGACACCATCTATCCCTGCGACAACGGCGAAGGCGCGCAGCTTTTGGCGGATTTAAGCCACTTGCGCGGCGCAAATTCCGCGCGGCTTATGAATATCGCGGCAAATTTTGAATTCCAGGCGGGCTTTGGCGCAATTCAAAACGCGTCGATGAAGCTTGCATTGATGTCGAACCCGATGTTCCGCAAATCCGCCGCAGCCCTTAAAAACAGGTAATTTGCGCGTGTGGAGATTTTTTTGTGTGGGGCTTAAATTTTGCAAAAATTTTGCGCGGAAATTTTTTTTGTTTGTTTTGAAAAATTTCCCTTATAAAAGGCGGATTTTTCCGATTTATATTACTTGTCGCCTTGCGCCGCGAAAAAACTTCTAAATTTTTTTATGGCGCAAGTGCCGTTTTGCAAGCATCTTGCAAAGTTTGGAAAAAAATTTCAAAAAAAATGCTTGCAATGAAAAAATAAAATGCCACTTTGGGCGTCCTTTCAAAATTTGAAGAGCGTCAAAACTCTAAGAATTTTGAAAGCGAAAAAATATTTTGAAAAAAATATTGACAAAGCAAATTGGAAAGTTCCTAATTGGGGGCTTTCACACTTATGAAAGCGCCTTGAGCGTTTTCCGCTAAGTTAAGCTCGTTGGCAGTTTTCCTGAAAAGATTTTTTTAATCTTTGAAAAAAAAGATAAAAAAATCGCTTGACAAGCGAACGGGCGTCGTCCTTAATGGGCGACTTTCCCAAAATCGGGAAGGGGGCTTTTGAAACGGAAGCTCCGAGCGATCTTTTAAAGTTTACTAAGTACGATTGTGCGAACCGGCATATTTCTAAAAAGAGTATGTCAACATTGACTTAAATAAAAATTAAGTCCAAACGAATCTAAATAAAAACAGATTCAAAATCTCGAACTTTTAAAAAAAGTTTTATGGAGAGTTTGATTCTGGCTCAGAGTGAACGCTGGCGGCGTGGCTAAGACATGCAAGTCGAGCGGGAATTATAGATGTAGCAATACATTTGTGATGAGAGCGGCAAACGGGTGAGTAATACATAAGCAATCTGCCTTAAAGTTGGGGATAGCTCGGGGAAACTCGAATTAATACCGGATGTGGTCCTTTGCTGCATGGCAAAGGCACTAAAGCTTGAGATGGCGCTTTAAGAGGAGCTTATGGCCTATCAGCTAGTTGGCGGGATAACAGCCCACCAAGGCGAAGACGGGTAGCGGGTCTGAGAGGACGATCCGCCACATTGGAACTGAGACACGGTCCAAACACCTACGGGTGGCAGCAGTTTCGAATCATTCACAATGGGGGCAACCCTGATGGTGCGACGTCGCGTGAGGGATGAAGGTCCTAGGATTGTAAACCTCTGTCACATGGGACTAACCGTAAGGTTCATAGCCTTACCTGAATTAACCATGAGAGGAAGCAGTGGCTAACTCCGTGCCAGCAGCCGCGGTAATACGGAGACTGCGAGCGTTACTCGGATTCACTGGGCGTAAAGGGAGCGCAGGCGGATGGATGTGTTAGGTGTGAAATCCCGGGGCTTAACTTCGGAATAGCGCCTAAAACTGTCCATCTAGAGACTTGGAGGGGTAAGCGGAATTTGTGGAGTAGCGGTAAAATGCGTAGATATCACAAGGAACACCGATGGCGAAGGCAGCTTACTGGACAAGATCTGACGCTCAGGCTCGAAAGCGTGGGTAGCAAAAGGGATTAGATACCCCTGTAGTCCACGCCCTAAACGTTGTACACTAGG
>JAFXRX010000071.1 GCA_017526045.1 Opitutales bacterium | reverse complement strand
TTTCAAAGCTGCTTGAACTTTCCGACATGGCAAAATTCGCCGGAATGCAGTTCGGCGAAAGCGGCAGGGAGCAAATGTCAAAACTTGCCATTGAATTTGTCGAGGAAGAAGACGCAAAAATAAACACTCCAAAAAAATGAATTTCGACTTTTCAAATCCGGAACTGCTGTGGCTCTTGGCCGCCCTGCCCCTGCTTGCTTTCTTTAAGGGCAAGGCGGGCAAAGACGCATCCGTAGTCTTTTCGAGCACGGCGATAGCAAAGGAAGTTTCGAGGCGCAAAAAAAGCCGCGCAGGGGCTCTCTTGATATTTTTGAGGCTGCTTGCAATCGCGCTTTTAATTGTCGCGCTCGCCCGCCCGAGGCTCGGCAAAGGCTACACCGAGCGCGACGAAAGCGGCATCGACATCGTATTGGCCGTCGACGTCTCGGGCTCTATGGCGGCTCTCGACCTCTCCAAAAACCGCGCCGAGCTCATGACGCGCCTCGACGCCGTAAAAAAAGTCATCGAAGATTTTATTAAAAAACGCCCCAACGACAGAATAGGAATGGCGATTTTCGGCACAAACACTTTCGTCGTCTCGCCAATCACGCTGAACCACGACTGGCTTCTGCAAAACATAGAGAGAGTGGACATCGGCATAATCGACGGCACGAGCACCGCCATAGGATCGGCGATAGCCACGAGCGTGAACCGCCTGCGCGGCTTAAAAGACGCCAAAAGCCGCGTGATAATCCTCTTGACCGACGGCGAAAACAACGCGGGCAAAATCTCGCCAATCGCCGCCGCGGAGGCCGCCGCAAGCTTCGACACAAAAATCTACACAATCGCCGCGGGCAGCTCAGGCAGAATTCCATACGCCGCCGCCGACAGAAACGGCAAGATTTTCCGCAACCGCTTCGGCAACCCCGAAATCGGCGGATACGGCATATGCAGCATCGACGAGTCGGAGCTTAAAAAAATCGCCGAAATAACAGGCGGGCAGTTCTACCGCGCAAACGACTACAAAAACCTGCAATCCATCTACGACAAAATCGACTCGCTCGAAAAAACCGAAGTTAAAATCCGCAATTTCACGGAATACCAAGAGCTCTTCAAATACCCCCTAACGCTTGCGCTCGCGCTCCTGATGCTTGAACGCCTGCTTGCAAACACCAGATTAAGGAGGCTGCCATGACTTTCGCAAATCCGGCATTCGCAATTCTCGCAACCGCGGCGCTGATTGCCTCTCTCGCGCTTTCGGCGTATTTTTACATGGGAAGAAAAAACGCGCTTGCGCGGTTTGCAAGCCCGCAAATTTTGCCGAAGCTCAGCTCCAGCACAAGCAAAGTAAAAATATTTTCAAAGGCCGCCCTCTTCGCGCTGGGAATTTCCGCCGCGCTGCTTGCGCTCGCGCGCCCGCAGTGGGGCTACAAGTGGGAAGAGGTAAAGCAAAAGGGAGTCGACATAATTTTCGCCGTCGACACCTCCAAAAGCATGATGGCGGAAGACGTAAAGCCAAACCGCCTCGAGCGCGCAAAGCTCGCAATCAGCGACGTAATCGAAAGGCTCGGCGGCGACAGGATAGGCCTTGTGGCATTCAGCGGGCAGGCGTTTTTGCAGTGCCCCATAACGCTCGACTACGACGCCTTCAAAATGTCGCTCGAGGCTCTTGACACAAACATTATCCAGCGCGGCGGCACGAACATCGCGGCGGCAATCGAGGAGGCCGAAGGCGCGTTTTCAAGCTCCAAAAACCAAAAAATTTTAATACTGATAAGCGACGGCGAAGAGCTCGAGCAGTCGGGCGTTTCCGCCGCGGAGCGCGCCGCAAAGGAAAAGGGCATGAAAATATACACGCTCGGCGTCGGCGGCGCCGGCGGCGAAGCCATTCCCGTGCGCGGCAAATACGGCAAAATAGATTTTCTGCGCGACGAAAGCGGCAAGCCGGTCTCGAGCAGGCTCAACGAGGATTTGCTCAAAAAAGTCGCGGCGGCGGCGGGCGGAATTTACGCGAACTTGTCGGAAGACGGAATGGAGGCAATCTACGAGGAAGGCCTCAAAAAAGCCCCCAAATCGGAAATTTCGTCGCGGATGAAGAA
>JAFXRX010000070.1 GCA_017526045.1 Opitutales bacterium | reverse complement strand
CGCATCCCGCAGGACGGCAGAATAAAAATGTCGATTTCAGGCCGCCCCGTGGACTTGCGCGTTTCGACGCTGCCCACGCAGTTCGGCGAGTCGGTGGTGCTCCGCATCCTCGACAAGTCCGTAGTCAACCTCGACCTCGACATGCTCAGCATGTCCGACGAAGTCAAGTCGAACATCCGCAGGCTTGTAAATCTGCCAAACGGCATATTCATCGTGACGGGGCCGACGGGCTCGGGCAAAACCACCACCCTTTACTCCGCTTTGCGCGAAGTCAACACAATCGACGTAAAAATCCTGACGGCTGAAGACCCTGTCGAATACGAAATCGACGGCATCATGCAGGTGCAGATAAACCACCATGTCGGCCTCGACTTCGCAAGCGCGCTGCGCTCATTCCTTCGCCAGGACCCCGACAAAATAATGGTCGGCGAAATCCGCGACTTGGAAACCGCGCAGATAGCGGTGCAGGCGTCGCTTACAGGCCACGTCGTTTTGGCGACTTTGCACACAAACGACTCCCCCGGCGCGGTTACGAGGCTTATGGATATGGGGCTTGAGCCGTACCTCATCGCGGCGTCTTTGGAAGGCGTTTTGGGGCAGAGGCTTGTGCGCAGAATTTGCCCGTCCTGCAGGACGGCGTACGAGCCCGGGCAGGAGCTTATCGACATGCTCGGCGTCGACCCGATTGAAATCGCCGACAAGCAGTTTTTCTTCGGCAAGGGCTGCCACGAATGCTCTAATTCCGGCTACCGCGGCAGGCAGGGGCTCTTCGAGCTTTTGCTTGTAAACGACGCGCTGCGCCAGCTTATAACAGCCCGCGCCCCGACGCTCGTTTTAAAGCAGAAGGCAATAGAGCTCGGCATGCGCACCCTGCGCGACGACGGCCTGCGCGCAATTTTCGACGGCGCGACGACTGTCGAGGAGGTTTTGAAGTACACGTAATTTTTATAAAGGAAAGATATGGCAAAATTCAGATACATAGGCAAAGACAAAGACGGCAGAGAAGTAAACGACGTCATCGAGGCTCCGAGCGAGGCGAAAGCCCGCATACAGCTCGGCGCGGAGGGCGTGAAGATTGCGAGAATTGCCGAGCTTTCGGATATCGAGATGGCAAAAAAGCCTAAAAAGGCGTTGTTCGGCACGGGCGTTACAAACGAAAATGTAACCATTTTCTCGCGCCAGCTCGCGACGCTCTTGAAGGCGGGCTTGCCGCTCTTGCGCTCGCTCGAGGTAATCGGCAGGCAGGAAAAAAATCCGTATTTCAAGTCCGTAATCGAGCAGCTTGCGGACAATGTCAGGACGGGCAACAAGTTTTCCGACGGCCTCTCGCAGCACCCCAAAATTTTCGACCACCTCTATGTCAACATGGCGCGCGCGGGCGAAGCGGGCGGCGTGCTAGACGTCGTTTTGGACAGAGTCGCGACCTTCCAGGAAAAAGCCCTGAAAATCAAGAGCAAGGTCAAGGGCGCGATGGTTTACCCCATAGTCATTATGCTTGTCGCGGTAATCATCGTCAGCGTACTCATGGTGTTCGTCGTTCCGAAATTCCAGAAGATTTTCGACGACATGCTAAAAGGCGCGCAGATGCCCGAAATCACGCAGGTCGTCATCGGAATTTCAACTTTTGTAAAGGACAATATTTTGGCCACTTTGGGCATAATTTTGGCTCTTGTAGTGTTTATAAAATTGTTCTTTAAGACGGCGTTCGGCAAGCGCCTGTGGGATATTACAGTCTTGAAGCTACCCAAAATCGGCGAGCTTGCAATGATGTCCACAGTCGCGCGCTTTACGCGCACGTTCGGCACGCTGCTTGCCTCGGGCGTCCCGATTTTGGAGGCTCTTAAAATCACGAGCGGCACAATCAACAACGTCGTCGTAACCGACGCCCTGCAGCGCGTCCACGACAGGGTGCGCGACGGCGAAAATCTCGCGGGCCCCCTCGACCAGCAGAAGATTTTCCCCTCGATGGTCACGAGCATGGTCGAAGTCGGCGAGGAAACAGGCCAGCTTGCGGAAATGCTAAACCGCATCGCCGACAACTACGACGAAGAAGTCGACAACGCAGTGGGCGCGGTAACTTCTATTATCGAGCCGGTTATGATATTGCTCATGGCGGTCGTCGTCGGCTCTATCGTTATTGCGCTGTTCTTGCCGCTCATTCAAATCATCCAGAATCTTACCGGCGGTTGATTTCCGGCGGGCAAAACCCAAAAATTTCATACCAAAAGAGCCTCCGAAAAAAAGAGGCTCTTTTTTTTGTGTATTTTTTATATGGACATTGCGCATATTATTTTTTAGAGTATTTTTTATATACAAAGGCGAATTTAACGCCCTGCCGCACGCAAAAAATAACAGAAAAAATAAAAACTAAATATATTAACCATGACAAGGGATGAAATAAAAAGCTTGGCGGAAAAGGGCGCGGATTTTTCAAAGATTCCGCTGAAGGGCTTGAGCGTAAGTTGGATAGACTTTAGCAGTGCAAAAAAACTTACCCCCGAAAATTTGTTTTCCGCGAAAGATGTTTCGGGCTGCAAACTCCCGTCCATGGATTTTTTAAAATTCTCTTTGGCGGGCAAGAACGTAAGCGGAATAGACTTTCGCGAGGCGAAAAATCTAACCGCCGAGAATTTGTTTTCCGCCAAAGATGTTAGAATCTGCAAACTTCCGCATATGGATTTTTTAAACTTCTCGCTGAAGAGCAAGGACGTCAGCGAAATAGACTTTAGCCGCGCAAAAAATCTAACGCTTAACAATTTGATTTCCGCAAAGAATTTTGAATATTGCGCAATTAGCGAAGACATGCAAATAAAACCGCTAAGAAGCAATGCCGCTAAGGCTAAACTTGAAACCAATATCTATGTAATAGATTCAACAGGCGAAATGAAAGAAATGTCCATTGCGGAGTTTGCTGCGTCCAAAAAAGATCCCGCCGCGATGCGCCATCTCCTGCTAAAAAAATTCGGCGAATGACAAAAAAACGCTTATTTGCGGCGACGCAGAAATGCGCCAAAAAAGAAAACATTGTGAATGCTGTTTTGGCGAGCGATTTTGGATGAAGAAGCAGGCGCAAAAAAATTCAGCGATAGGAGTGTACATAGACGTACATGACAAGCAAAATTTTTGCAGCAACGAACTTCTTCGCCAAAAGCGCGAAGCCAAAACGCGCCATCCCCTGTTTCTCCTTGTGGAAAAAACTTTTTAAACTGCGCATCGCGCTGCGCGCTTCGCTTGTTTTTTTGCAAAAAAACTTTCCGATAAACTTCGTTTCTCTTCAATTTTTTTTACAAAAAAACTGCGAGATCCTTTGGATCTCGCAGTTTAAAAAAAGCTTTTACGCGGAGAGGGGGTGATTCGAACCCCCGGTACGCTTTTGACGCACACTCGATTTCCAATCGAGCACATTCGACCACTCTGTCACCTCTCCGAATTTCCGCGCTTTCGCGGTTTTCGTAAAATTTAAAGCGTCTTAACTTAGTATTTTCTGCATTCGCGTCAATAAAAATTTCTCTCTTTTTGCTCAATTTATTGTTGAAATCTTTTTCATTACTCTTTTTCATTCTCATCCATGAGGAAATTATTTTATTTTTCGATATTATCCTGCGCTCTCTTTTCGGCACTACCCGTCTCCGCCAAAATAGGCGAAACCCGCGTCGAAATCGAAAGGCGCATGAATTCGCGCTTAAACGGCGCGTATCAGTATCCCCTCGAGGATTCCTTGCGCGAGGCCATGGAGCTGCCTTACAAGCATCTCATATTAATGCAGCCCGCAGGCAGCAGGAACTCCTTTTACTTCAAGCGCCCCGACGCCTCCCGCACCGAAATGGGCGACACTTATTCCCAAAACGACCTTCAGGGCAGGGAAGTCCACTTCGCCTATCTCGACGACCTCTCCGTCATGGAATTTTACCGTCGCCAGGGCCAGCCCATGACTTACGAGGAGCTCGAAGCCCTCATGAAAGCCCAAATCTCCAAGCGCGAGGATGTCCACTGGATGCGCGTAAACTACGTCCCCCAGTACCGCAAATACTCCGTCGAATTTGACGATGCCGGCAATCCGCAGGGCGTCTTTTACGGTGCGGACGGCAAGCGTTTGCCT
>JAFXRX010000069.1 GCA_017526045.1 Opitutales bacterium | reverse complement strand
TTGCGAGATTTTTATGCACCGCCCATTCCCCCAGCCGCGCCGGAACTTCGGCGAATGCCTGGGTTGCGAGCGCAGCGCAAACAAGCGTTGATGCAAGGATTTTCATTTTACGCGTTTATGAGTTTTAAAATTTTTTCGGGAAGGGCGAGGTGCGAGGCGTGCGTTTCCATATCAACGCACATTTGCTTGGTTTCGGCAACGCATATTTTTTCGCCGCTTGAAAAATCGCAGACTTCGTATTTTATGTGCAGGTAGCTTTCGTCCGGAACGATTGCCGCCGACACTTTCAGCTCCTGGGCGAAAGCCGATGGCTTTATGTACTTCACCTGCATTTTCACTATCGGGAAAATCAGCTGCATTTCCGCCATTTTTTTGTAGCCGAGCCCGATTTTATCGAGAAGCGCGCACCTTGCGTCCTCGAAATATTTTATGTAATTGCCGTGCCAGACGACTTGCATCGGGTCGAGGTCGTAGAACGGGACTTTTATTTTTATCGACGCTTCCATATTTTTTCCTTTAAAAAATTCAAAATTCCCTCCGTGCAGAGGATTGCGTGCAGCAGCGAAATTTTCAGGTTGTCCGCAACCATTCTGAAATTCGAAACGCCGCCTTGCGGGTAGTCGACATTTACGGGCAGGTTTTCGATTTCGCAGCCCGCGCGCGCGAGGCGCACGATTATTTCGATGTCAAAGCCCATGCGCATAAATTTGAGCCTGTTTGAAATCCGCAAGACTTGCGCGAGGGGGTAAATTCTAAAGCCGCACATCGCGTCCGAGATTTGAGCCTTCGGGACTTCGAGGCGCACCCAGAAATTCGTGATTTTGCGCCCGAAGTAGCGCGAGGCGGGCGCGTTTTTGTAGACGGGGGCGCTGTTTATTATCTTTTGCGGGCTCGACTTAGAAGCCTCCAAAAATTCGCCGAAATTTTCGAGGCTGTGCTGCCCGTCGGCGTCGATTTGGAATATGTGCGTAAAGCCGAGCTCGCTTGCCCGCTTCGCTGCGAGAATAAACGCCGCGCCCTTGCCGAGGTTTGTTTGGCTGCGGACGTAGATCAACCCCGACTTTTCCGCGATCTCTTTTAGCTTTTCCTTTTCCGCACTGCCGTCGTCCGACAAAATTATCGTATGCTCTAATGCCAAAAGCTTGGGCAGAAACCGCGCGAAGCTTTCTGCGTGGTTGTAAATGGGAACGACTATTGCAAGCTTATGCATTTTCAAATTCCAGCGTGCCCGAAGAGCATTGCGCGCCCTGCTTTGCGTAGGAGAATGTGAAATTGTTTTCGGAGTCTTTTTTCGCTTTCAGCAAAATTTTTTCGTTCGGGCGGATTATGTTTGTGAATTTGAGCCGCTTTACGGTTTTTAGCCTTGCGCAGCCCCCGAATTTTTCGCAGATGAATTTTTTTGCGAAGTGCAGCTGGATTGCTCCGGGCAGTATTTTTGCGACAGGAAAATGCCCCTTAAAATATGTGTTTTCGGCTGAAAAATAAATTTCTTTTTCAAGCGAATTTTCGCTTTCGCTTTCGCGCAAAATTACCGGCTCCTCCAACTTTGAATTGAAAATTTTGCGGACTTCCGATTTCAGGATTTTGCCCTGCGCGTTTGCGGGAATTTTATTTGCAAGGCGGATTTTGCGCAGCGCGAATTTCGCGTCGAATGTTTTTTTGATGGCCGAATTTATGATCGATAAAAATTTCGCCCTGCCGTTTTTAAGCAGGAAATTTTTGCCTGTTGTGCTCGGAACTATCAGGGCTTGCAGCGTGTTTTCAGAAAATTCCGCGCGGCAGTCCTCGGCGTTTTCGTCTTCCAAAATTGCGTCTTCAAGGTCGGGGAGAGAGAGCTGCGTCTCGCCGATTTTTACAATTCTGTCGATGCGCCCGTAAAACTCGAATTCCTTGGGGCTTAGAATTTTTGCCAGGTCGTTCGTCTGGAATGCCCCGCCGATGCAGTAGGGCGACTTTGCGCGCAGGCAGCCTCGCTCGTCGGCTGAAATTTCAACCTCCTTAAAAACCCGCCATGTCTGGCTTTCGCCTTGGTCGCGCAAGGCTATGCCGCCGCTTTCTGTGCTGCCGAAAATTTCGGTCGGGGTTTTGCCCCAGATCTCTTTTGCGCTTAGGCTTGCGGATTTTTTTAAAAGACCGCCGCTTGTGGTAATCGCCGCGATGTTTTGCGGGAATGAGTAAAGCTCCCTGTGGCGCGCGACAGCCTCGATAAAAGAGGGCGTCGTAACAAAAATTGCGCGGGCGTTTTCGCGCTGGATTGCCATGAGCGTTTCGGGGTCTTTTACGGTGCGGGCGTGAATCGGCATTTTTGCCGAGAGCGGGTAGAGCAGCCGCCAAAGCATGCCGTAGAGGTGGAAGGGCTGGCAGGTCGAGGCAATCGCGCATTCGTCGAACCTTCCCATAACTTCGGCGGAATTTTTTGTTTCGTCGCTGAGGGTTGCGAAAGTCTTTTCAATCATTTTCGGCGCGGAGGTCGAGCCCGATGTGAAGAAGCAGACTTTTTGCCTGCGCATATTTTTGAAGGCGAAGGGGGCGTCCGGCAGGCTTTTTATTTGCGGGAAAATTTCGCAGTCGAGCGCGGGGGAGTCGGAGACGATTTTTATCCCCGCGCATTTTGCGAAGTCCGCCGCCATTTTTTCCGACGAGGGAAGAAGCGCGCGCTTGCCCGCCTGCATCAGCCCGAAAAACAATGCCGCGAAATTTACGATGTCGCTTTCGACGTACAAAATGAAATCTTTGCCGCCCTGTTTTGCAAAGAAATTTGCGGCGCTGCCGACGCGCGCGGCGAATTGAGAAAAGCTTACTTGCCCGGATTCCAGCAGGAATGCGGGGTAGTCGGGAGAGTTTTGGAGGAATAGATTTTCGGGGCTAACGAACATTTTTAGGCAAACAATTTTTGCGCGCGATATATTCCGCAAGGAACATAAGCGCGATTAAAACGTACGAAACAAATCCGTTGAAAACCGCCCAGACCTCGTCGGAGGCAAAGAGCGTCGCCGCCGAGCACAGCGTAAGAAAGAGCATAAAAAAAAACCACGCGACTGTCGCTTTGCGCGCGTATTCGACCCCCTCGGGGGGGAGCTTGCCGCGCGTCTTTTCGGCAATAGTCTGGACGAGCGGCTTTTTGAAAAGCGAAAGCGCGAATGCCGACATAAAGGCGAAGTTCATTGCAACCGGATAGATTTTCACAAATTCCGCGCGCCTCAAAATTACCGCCGCGGCTATTACCGCAAGGGCGCACAAAAGCATAAATTTTTGCCCGTTTAAAAAAAATCCCGCAACCGCCGCGGCAAGCAAAACCGCCGCGACCGCCGCGAGCCCCCCGCCGCTTTTTAGTGCGCACAAAATCGCAAACGGATAAGCGGCGGCAACCGCGGCCGCAAGTATTTTTTTCGCTGCCGGGCGGCTATTCATTTATAAGCTTTTCGACGATGTCGACAACCTCGCCGAATGTTCTGATTTTCTTGAAATCTTCGGGGTTGACGCGCTTTTGCGTTAGCTTTTGAAGCCTAACCACAAGGTCGACCGCGTCAATGGAATCGAGGTCGAGCTCTGTGAACAAATTTGTTTCGTCCTTGATTGCGCTGCGGTCGCATTCAAATTCCTCCGCGAGTATGTCCTTTATTTCTTCCGCGATTTGGGTTTTCGTTGCCATGTTATTGCTTGTTTTGGGTTGACAGGTTTTTTTCGATGTAGTCGGCGATTGTGTCCACGGAGAAGAATATCGCGCTGTTGTCCTCAAATTCCGAGAATGTTACGCCGAATTTCTTTTTGATTTCCATGCCCAGCTCGAGGGCGTCGATTGAGTCCAGCCCGAGCCCTTCCTTGAAAAGCGGCGCGGCCTGGTCGATGTCGGCGGGCGCCAAGTCTTCGAGGTTGAGCGAGGATATTATCAGTTCTTTTATTTGGAGAACGAGTTCTTCTCTTTGCATATTATTCAAGATTTAAAATGTTTGCGATTTTGGCAGTCAATAATCTCGATTTTTTCGAGTTGTTCAAGCCTATTGATGCGTCGGGCGGAATTTCTTCGAGCTCCTCGAGTGTGAAAAGCACAGTTCTGTCGGAGACGTCGAGTGGGTTGGATTTTTTGCCCAAAATGGGCGGCTCGCACGAAATGCGCACGGGCAGAACGGGGCGGTTTGCGCTTATTGCAATGCGGGCGGCGCCGCGGTGGATTTTCTTTTGCGGGTTGTCGCTGCGCGTGCCTTCGGGGAATATTATCACGTTCAGCCCGCGCCCGAGGGCTTTTGCCGCCTCCTCCATAACCGCCGGGGCGAAGTCGTCGGAGACAATGAAAATTCCCTTTATTATCGGGTAGAGCAAAAAGTTGTACAAAAGCGATTTCTTTACGATGCAGATTGAATTTTTATAACATGCGACAAGCAAAACAATGTCGAGCAGGGTGGGGTGGTTCGCGACAATTACATAGCCGCTTCTTTCGGGGTTTACGCCGACTTTTTTTAGCTTTATGAGCCTGAAAATTTCAAGCCCCGCCACGAAGAGCCGCCACGAAGCCCTCAAAAGCGCGACAGACGCCCTGCGGGAAAAAATCGATACTATCGGGATTGCCAGAATGCCCAGCAAAAATCCGCAGACACCGAAAATCGCGAAGAAAAGCGCCGTTAAAACTGACCGCAAAATTCTCATTTTTTAAGGCTGAGCTTTATGAATTTGCCGCAAATTTCCCCGCCGTTTTCAAGCAAGTTTTTTAGACCCTCGAATTTAAGCGCGGGGTTTGCGAATTGCCCCGCGGTCAGCTCAAAATCGCCGTTTTCAGGCGCGGGCTCCGCGTAGAAGGCAATTCCCAGCGCCTCCTGTGGCTCTTCGCCTTCGGCGTCTATTACGGACAAAAGGGGCTCCTGCGCGCAGACAAAAAACACCTTGCTTTGCTGCGCAAAGGCCTCCAAAACGCCGAGCTCCAAGGAATTTTCGCCCGCCGCGATTGCCGTGTAGCTTTCCTTGTTCTTCGATAAAATCGACTGCATTCCAATCGGGAAATTGTGCACCGAAGACGAAAAGCCGTTGGGCGAGACCCCCGCGCCGCTGTTGAGGCTTTCGAAGAGCTTTATGCAGCCGTTTAGGCAGCCGTAGCGCGAGGAAAACACCGACTTGTAGCCCGATTCCCCGCCCGCGACGGCGTTTGCCAGGCTCAAGACTATCTTGCCCGTCATGTCGAGCTTGCGCCGCGCAAGCATCGGCAAAAACGAGACGTCCGGCGGGTTTTCGCCGGCATTTATTGTTTTGAACTTTTTTAGTTTAAGGCGCATGGAATTTTTCCGAAAAACGGCTTTTTTTGAAACAAATTAATATTGTTTTTGAACGGCTTTTTGTAAAGCAATAAAGATTTTTTTGAAAAATTTAAAAAAAATCAAAATCGTGCGGCGGATTTTTTTCGCGGGCGCGAATAGATTTTTATAACTTCCAAAACAGAAAGGAAAAATATGTCAAAAAAAGTAAAAATAGCAATAATCGCCGCCCTGGCTTTGGCAGGAGCGTGGGCTTACGCACAGCAAATCTTCACGTATCAATGCGGCTGGTGCGGCAAAATAGTCCAGACGACGCGCCCGGTTCCCCCGAAATGCAGCTGCGGCTCGCAAATGTGGCAGCGTTAAAAGCTTTCTCCTAATTTTCAAGGCAGGCCTTAATTTTTATTTGCAAAATATTAAGGCGGCCTTTTTTTTATTTTTACCGAATAAACAAATTTTATAAAGCTATGAAACTCTCAAAAATAATCCTTTTTTACGCCTCTGCGGCGATTGCCGCGGCTTCGGCTTTCGCCCAGCCCCAAAACTCTCCGCTCAACGCCGTAGTCAAAATAACAACCATTTCGTGCTCGCCGGACTTCTTTTCTCCCTGGCGGAAGTCCGACCAGTCGGGCGGCAGCGGCAGCGGCGTGGTGATAGCGGGCAACCTAATCCTGACAAACTCCCACAACATAGCAGACGCCACCTACATAAGCGTCGAGCGCGACCAAAACGGCGAGCCTTTCACAGCGAAGGTCAAGGCTGTTAACCACCAGTGCGACCTCGCGCTTTTGGAAGTCGAGGACGGGGCGTTTTTCGAGGGCATAACGCCTTTGGAAATCGGCGAAACTCCGCCCGCCCAGACGCAGGTTTTCGCGGCGGGCTACCCCCTCGGCGGCGAGGGCCTGTCGGTTTCAAGGGGCATAATTTCGCGCATAGAAAATATGGTGTATCTGCAGTATCCGTATCTTTCCCACATCGCCGCGCAGCTCGACGCCGCCATAAACCCGGGCAACAGCGGAGGCCCGATTTTGCTCGACGGCAAAATAGTCGGCATCGCGTTCCAGGGCTCGAGCAGGGGCGAGGGGCTTGGCTACATGATTCATACCGACATCATAAGGCATTTTCTAAACGAGGTAAGGCAGGGCGAAATCAGGGGCTTTGGCAGCCTTTGCGTGAGGGTCCAGACCCTGCAGTCCGCCGACACCAGAAAATATCTGAAAATGAAAAAGAGCCACAGCGGAGTTTTGATTACAAAAACGCTTTCAAACGCCGACAAAAATTTGAGGGAGGGCGACGTCATTTTGGAAATAGACGGCTTTAAGATTTTCAACAACGGCAACGTTTTAAACGAGCGCGGCGAAAACGTCTATTACACTTCCATCGTCGACCGCAAGCGGCTCGGCGAAAGCGTCGGCTTGAAGATTTTAAGGGACGGAAAGGAAATTTTGACAAGCGCGAAGCTTTCGCGGATAAAGTACAAAATTTTGCCGCACTACTACAACGAATCCCCCAAATACATGCTCGCCGGCGGCTTTGTTTTCACGAAGCTCTCCCTCAGCTTTCTCGACGAGCTAAAAGAGACCCCCGCGGAATTTTCCGTGATGTTTTCCGAGGAAAACGAGATTGACGGCGAAGAGACAATCGTCCTCGCCCAGACGCTCGGAGACGTCTCGACAGAGGGCTACAAGGGCGTATTCGGAATGCTTTTAAAGAGCGTCAACGGCAGGAAGGTTAAAAATTTGAAGGAGCTTGCGCAAATCTACGACGGGCAAAAGGAGGGCTTTATCATTTTTGAGGGCGCGAACAACGAGAAAATAATAGTCGACATCAAGACGCTGAAAGATTCGGCGCCGCGGATAAAAAAGAATTACAGCATACCATCGGAGCGCAACCTCTAAAAAAATTCCGCAAAAATTTTTTTTGCGCGGGGGGATTTTATTTTTTTTTGCGAATATTTTTTTGAAAAAACACAAAAAAGAAATCCCCCGGTTTTTTTCGGGCAAAATAAAAAAACAAGACATGGAAAACAAAAACAGCTTCGATTTCCCCTCTACGCCAAACACGATTTTAGGCGAAATCATGCGCCACCGCGACGACTCGATTTGGAACGTTTCGTGGTCGTCGTTTTTTACGATTTACAACGGCATCGTGCGCATAATGGCGCAAAACACGATGCGCCGAACGGGCTTTTCGCGCTACAGCAAGGACGACATCGACGAGATTGTCTGCGAGGTTTTTGTGAACCTGCAAAGGGTGTTCACGCAAAACAAATACGTGCCCGAAAACCACCGCTTCCGCGGCTTTCTAAAAAGCGTCGTCTACGGCAGAACCATAGACTACATCCGCAAAAAGTATCCCAAATGCGCCATAAACGTCGAGGCCATAGACATCGTCGAGGCTCTGCAAAAGAAGAAAAGCGGCGACCTCTTCGCTGTCGACAAGTCGTTCGAGTTCTTCGAGGAAAACGAGGAGCGCGCATACCGCCTCGCCCAGCTTTACCAAATTTGGGAGGGCATCAAAGACTCTTACGACCAAAACAACGCCATAATTTTCGAGAGCGTCTATCTGCGCGGCAAGTCTGTCAGGCAGGCGTGCGAGGAGTTCGGCATAAGCCGCAACGCGGTCGACAAGGCTCTCGCGAGGATTATGAAGCGCATAAAAAAGGAATTTGAAAAAATGAACGGAGCAAAGGAGTGAAAATGGAAAAGGAAATCAAAAAATTCGACGCGCAGGACAAGGAAATTTTGAGGGATTTAAAAGAAGCCATCGACATGGTTGAAAAATCTGCAAAAAGT
>JAFXRX010000068.1 GCA_017526045.1 Opitutales bacterium | reverse complement strand
CGAAGGCGTCCCAGCCCATGGGGTGCAGGACGTTGAAGCCCTTCGCCCTCTTGTAGCGCGCGATGATGTCGCTTGCGGTGTAGCCTTCGGGGTGGCCTATGTGAAGCCCCGCCCCCGAGGGGTAGGGGAACATGTCCAAAATGTAGTACTTCGGGCGCGAGGCGTCTATTTGAGCCTTGAAAGTTTTGTCGGCGTCCCAAAAGTTTTGCCAGCGTTTTTCGATGCTTAAAAAATCGTATTCTGCGGAATTGTTTTCCATATCGCGTTATTTATTTTTACAAAGCCTTTACTATGGCAGATTTTGCGCCCGCGTCAAACAGTTTTACGCTCCAAAAACTCCCGCGGCGATTTTTGCCCGCCCGCGCAAAAAATTGTTGCAAAAGAAATATTTTGTGAAATTCTAATAGCCATATGAAAAAAGTTTTTATTATAAGCGCAGTCGCGGCTTCTTTTTTGGTTTTCGGCTGCAAGACTGAAATCAACGTGGAATCTGCGGCGAGCAATGTTGCGACCTACCGGATGGGCAAGCTCACGGGCAAGATAAACGGCAGCCTGCCCAAGATTTTGGCGGCTACAAACTACACTCTCGAGCGCCGTTTGGGCTACATGAGAACGGGCGAAATCACATCGAACCCACTTGTCAACAAAGTCCGCGCAAGAATGCCCGACGACAGGAGGGTGGACGTCGTAATCCGCGACTTGGGCAACAACGTTGCGGAGGTCGAAGTTTCCGTGACGGATTCGGAGCTCATCATCTGCCAGCGCATATTCAACGAAATCGCAAGCCAGTGCCGCGATTCGGGCGTCTATTGATTTCTGCTTTCGATTAAGTTTTTTCAAGGCGGATTTCCGAATCGGGCATCCGCTTTTATTTTCAGCAACCAAAAATTTTTAAGACTATGGCATTCGACGCATTGGAATTTGCAAAAGAGCTCATAAAAATCCCGAGCGTTTCCGCGGATAAAAGCCGCGCCGCGGAAGTGGCGCGCTGCGCAAAAGTTTTCGCGGATAAAATTTCTTCTTTGGGCTTTTGCTGCGAGCTTGTCAAAACCGGGCTCCACCCGATTATTTGGGCGAAGCGCGCCGCGAAAACCCCCGCGAAAATCCGCGTTGTTTGCTACGGGCACTACGACGTCCAGCCCGTCGACCCGATTGAAAAATGGCGCAATCCGCCCTTCGAGCCGATTGTCGAAAACGGCAGGCTTTGCGGCAGGGGCTCGGCGGACAACAAGGGGCCTTTTATGTGCCTATTCGGCGGCCTCATGCGCTTTCTCGAAAAAAATCCGGAAGCTCCCATAGACATCGCTTTGATGATTGAGGGCGAAGAGGAAATATCAAGCCCCTCGATGCCGAAATTCATCGCCGAGCACAAGGAGGAGCTCTCGAAGTACGACGCCATTTTATTAAGCGACACCTCGAGCGCGTCGGAGTCGCAAATCGTGATAACGACGGGGCTGCGCGGCGTGTTCGCATTCGACGTGAAATTCCGCGGGCCCAATTCCGACATCCATTCGGGAATGTTCGGCGGGGCTGTGAAAAACCCGATTGAGGCAATGCTTGAAGTCTGCGCGAGCCTGCACAAAGAAGGCTTGGTGAATATCGATGGCTTTTACGACGGCGTTTTGCCCGTTTACGAATGGGAGAGGCGCGACATCGCCCGCTATCCGTTCGGCGAGAGGGAGATTATGCAAAGCCTGGGAGTGGATGCGCTTGTAAGCCAGGGCGGCTTGAAGCCCTCCGAGGCTCTGCGGCTGATGCCGACATTGGAGTTTACGGGAATCGGCGGCGGCTACCAGGGCGAGGGCAACAAGTCGGTAATACCGTCGGAGTGCTTTTGCAAAATTTCCGTCCGCCTTGTGCCGAACCAAGACGGACGCAAGGTTTACGGGCTTGTGCGCGATGCGATAATAAAACGCTGCCCAAAAGGCGTGAAGGTTGAAGTCGGAGAGCCCGACGGAATCGGAGACGCCTACTGCGTCATTCCGCCAAACCGCGAGGGCGCGCCCGACCCTTATCCCGAACGTCTCGGCAAAATTTTTGCGGCAGTCGAGGAGTGCGTCGGGAAAAATTTTGAAAATCCGCCGATATTTTTGCGCGAGGGCGCAAGCATTCCGCTTTTGAGCCTGCTTAAAAAAGAAACGGGGCTCGACAGCGTGATGACGGGGCTTTTCTCGCCGCTTGACAATTTGCACGCGCCGAACGAGTCGTTTTCGCTCGAAACGATGAGGCGCGCGATAAACTACTACGAAGCCCTGTTTGAAAGGATTGCCAAATGACCACCTGCACCAAAAAATATTTCGACATTCCCTTCGCCCACCGCCAGCACCTTCACGACGGGCACTGCTCGTTCGTGCACGGGCACAACTGGGATATTTTCATAACGTTTGCATGCGATAATCTCGACGAAAACGGCTTTGTGGTCGATTTCGGAAAGCTCAAATTTTTGAGCGAATGGATTAGGAAAAACCTCGACCACGCCTGCGTCTTCGCCCACGCCGACCCCTTGAGGGAAAAGCTTGCCGCCGCCGCGCCCGAGGCTTGGAAAATTTACGAAGCCGAGTCCTGCTCGTGCGAGGGCTTGGCGGAGCATCTTTTAAAAGTTTTCGACGCTTTGGTGCGCGAAAATTCAAACAACCGCGTGTGGGTTTGCGCGGTGGAAGTCAGCGAAGACAAAAAGAACTCCGCGACCGCCTACGGCAAAAGTTTTTCGAAATAAATGGCGAATTATCCGGTAGTCGAAACTTTTTACTCCGTGCAGGGCGAGGGCTTGTTTGCGGGCGCGGGCGCGTATTTCGTGCGCCTGTTCGGCTGCCCCGTCAAGTGCGCGTGGTGCGACACCAAAAACTCGTGGAGCGGCTCCGCGCCGAATTTTATGAGCGACAAACAAATCGCAAACCAGGCCTCTCTTACTTCCTGCGATTTTGCCGTGATTACGGGCGGCGAGCCGACAATCCACCCCCTGCAGGAGCTCGTCGATTCCTTCCGCGCCCTCGGCATAAAAACGCACCTCGAAACTTCGGGCTACATGCCAAAAAACGTCGAAAATATCGACTGGATTACGCTAAGCCCCAAGCTCCACAGCCACACGCACGAAAGCTACCTCGTTTCCGCCGACGAGCTGAAATTCATCGTCTCAAACGCGGAGGAAATCGAGCTTTACATGGAAAAATTCGGCGAATATTTTTCGGGCAAAAAGGCGGTTTTCATCGTTCCCGAATTTTCAAAATCGCGCGATTCGGAGCTTTTAAGCGAAATATGCGAGGCCGTTAAGCTCTACGGCTTCCCGCTGCGCGCGGGCTGGCAGCTGCACAAAAGCTTCGGCGCGGTTTAAAAGCTGAAGGGGTTTTTAGAGCCGTCGAAGGGGCTTACAATCTCGATTTTTTGCAAAATCTTTTCGGGCAAAACTTTTAAGAGGTCGGAAATGTGCTCGACCGAGTTGCACTCGCGCGAGACGTGCGCAAGGTAAATTTGCTCGACAAAATCTGGGTCGAGCTCCTGCAAAACGGAGATTGCGTCGGCGTTTGAAAGGTGGCCGTGGGTGCCCGCGATGCGCCGCTTTACGCGCAGGGTTCGGTTTGAGTTTTGCAGCATTTTCGGGCAGTAGTTGCTCTCCAAAACAAGGACGTTCGAATTTTTTGCAAAGTCCTTCGCGCCCAATACGGGCTTGCCCAAATCGGTAATCCAAGAGATTGACTTTTCCCGCGCCAAAAATTTGTACGCGACGCATTCGCTGGAGTCGTGGGGCAGGGCGCAGGTGCATACTTTCAAGTCTTTAAACGAAAAGCTTTGCCCGGGGGTAAAAACTTTCCACTTGAATTTTTGCGTTTCGGGATGGCGGCAGACGATGGTTTCGTATGTCTGCTCGCTTGCAAAAACCGCCATGTTTTCGTTTTCGGGGAGGGTTTCGAGGGCTTTGCAGTGGTCGCCGTGCTCGTGCGTAAGAAAGATGGCGTCGATGTTTTCGAGCGTCTGCCCAAGCTCTTTGCGGGCGTTTTTTATGCGGCGCGGCGAAATCCCCGCGTCTATTAAAACATTGCTTTGCCGCGCCCTCAAATAGGCGCAGTTGCCGCTGCTTGAACTTGCGATAATCTTGAAAAATATTTCGCCCATAAAAAAATTTTTACATTAAAAATTGTAAAATCTAAAAATAATTGCAATCGTATAAAGACAAATGGACTATTTTTTAATCGACGGCTACAACATGTGCTTCAGGGCGTACTACGCGATGCCCGAGCTGACCCGCGGCGACGGCTTCCCCACAGGCGCGCTGCACGCGTTTTTCGCGGGGGTTTTGAAGCTTTCCTCAATGGACACCCCGCACTCGACTGCGATATTTTTCGACAAGGGCGGCTCTTTGCGCCACCGCGAAATTTACCCGCAGTACAAGGCAAACCGCGACGCGATGCCCGAAAATATGAGAATGCAAATCGAGCCGATTATGGAGCTTTGCTCCCTCTTGGGCTTTTTTGTGAAATTTCAGGAGGGCATAGAGGCCGACGACCTTCTTGCAAGCGCGGCGGAAAAGCTTTTTTCAAGCGGGCACAAAATTTCAATCGTAAGCGCGGACAAAGACTTTGCGCAGCTCATACGCCCGGGCGTGCGCCAGCTTCTGCCGCCGCTGAAATCTACTATGGGCTGGCGCGAGCTCGACACAGTCGGCGTGCGCCTGAAATTCGGAGTTTCGGCGGCGCAAATCCCCGACTTCCTCGCGCTTGTTGGCGACAATGCCGACAACATCGCGGGCATTCAGGGCGTCGGGCCCAAAACCGCCGCAAAGTGGATTAAGGATTTCGGCTCGGCAGAAAATATCGTAAAGCGCGCCTCGTGGCTAAAGCCCGAAAAATTCCAAAAAATCGTCGCGGAAAGCGCGGATATTTTGTCGCGCAATCTGCAGCTTGTGCGCCTTAAAACCGACTACGAGCTCGGCGAAATTTCATCCCGCGCGCCCGACTTTGAAGGCGTAATAAAATTCCTGGAAAAGATGCAGATGAAGCGCGCGGTTTCCTCCTTCAAGAAATTCGCGAAAGAGCAGTACCAGCTCGATTTATAAAAAAAGCCGAAGCATTTTTAAGCTTCAGCTTTTTCCTCCTCGATTTCGCCTTCCTTAAAGCGCATTGAAATCAGCTTTGTTACGCCGCGCTCCTGCATTGTCACGCCGTAAATTGTGTCGGCTGCCGACACCGTCTTTTTGCTGTGCGAAATTACAAGGAACTGCGAGTATCTTGTAAACTCCTTCAAAATGTCGGTGTACCTGCCGATGTTGGCGTCGTCGAGCGGCGCGTCGAGCTCGTCCAAAACGCAGAAGGGGCTCGGCTTTACCATGTAAATTGCAAACAAAAGCGAGACTGCGGTCATCGTCCTTTGCCCGCCCGACAATAGCGAAAGGCTTTTGAGCACGGTGCCCGGGGGGCGCGCCACGATTTCTATGCCGCTGTCGAGCACGTCCT
>JAFXRX010000067.1 GCA_017526045.1 Opitutales bacterium | reverse complement strand
TTGCCGCGCAGCTCGCCGCCTGCAAACGCCGCAACAACGCTGTTTGCGGGGACTGCGCCTCCGTCGATTTGCACATCGGCAATAATCGTCATCTGCACGTTCGGGTAGACAACGGGCTCGCCAAAACTATCCGAACCTGCGGAGCGCAGCGTCGCGGCGGATTTTTTCGGGGATGAATTTAAAGACATCGAGGCGGCGCGAACAGGCGCGGGCTCGTCAAAGACAATCGAGATGTTTTCGCTTGCCTTAATCCAATAGCCCTTGCCGGGCTGCATTTCTTTGAGGGAATTCAAGATGTCTGGCGTCGACGGGGAGAAGTTGCCGCTTGCGTTTATCACGCGCTCGATCTTGCCAGAAGCCAGCGCGGAGGCAAGAACGGTCCTGATTTCGCCTGCAATCGAAGGCGTGTAGCCGACATTGTTCCAGCCCGCCTTCAAGTTAATGGCATTGCCCGAAACGTCCAGCGCGTTGCCCTGCAAGCTCAGGGTGTTTGCTGAATTCATTTTTACCCAAAAGCCCGATACATTGTCGAAAGAAGTCAGCGTATTGAGCGCGTCTGGCCAAGCGGGATTAAACGATTTGCCGTTGCCCTGGATAAGCGCAACATCATCTATTGCCTCGCCAAAAACCGACCTTATATTCATGCTTTCAAGCTCAACATTAAACGACACCTGATTCCAGCCGCTATTGAGGGCCAATTCCAAAGAGAGCATCTCGTCGGCAAAAACGATTTCATAAGGCGAATCTATCGTGCCTAAAATTTCGCCCGATTCGGCGGTGGCTGCGCATTTTTCCGTGGCTTCGTTGACCGTGTCGTAGGCGGGATTCCAAATTTTGAAATACACTTTTTCGCCGTTTGCGGAAACGTTCAATGTCAGATTTACGAACGCCTTGTTGTTGAAAGACGCAACCGTTGTCTTGCCGCGCAGCTCGCCGTTTACAAAGGCGCCGATAACGCAGCCTTCGGGCGCGGGGCTGCCGTAGAAATCGACAGAGCCCAAGATTGTCATCTGCACGTTCGGATACACAACAGGCTCGCCGAAGGGGTCTTCGCCGCTCAATTCCTTGTAGGTGACGGCAATCGAGACGGCTCGGGCTGGCATCAGAATTGTGGTCGAGGGCGATGTTATATCCTCGACATTTTCCACATCGCCTGTCCACTTGTCAAATACCATGCCATCGGGAGCGGCGTTTGCGGTAATTGAAACTTCCTCGCCCTCCGCAAAACTGCCGCCGCCTGCGCCGTTTTCGACAGCCAGGCTGTACAATGCAACAGCCGCGTTTATTTGGACATTCGCCGAATTTGTGTACACCGTCGCGCCGCCGTTTGAAACCTTGCATCGGTACTGACCCGAGTTGGAATGCGGGGCGTTTTGGACTGTGTAGGAATTCGAAGTGGCGCCTTCAATATCGACCCAAACGCCGCCGCTTAATTTCTGCCACTGGTAATTCAAGCTTCCGTATCCCGAGGCGGAAACGCTGAGCGTGAAATTGCCGCCCTCGTCGATTTCCACGGAATTCGGCTGGGATGTTATATTTGCGGATTCCCTTACAACCGGCGTAAATTCGGAGGAGGCGACATTGTCGGAGCCGAAGGAAACGATGACCCTGTAGGCTGGCATTTGCACTACGCAGTTTTCCAGCGTTAGCTGCGCGGAGTTCGAATTTGGAATGTCCGACCAGCTGTCGTTTTGCAAGACCTGCCATTTATAGGATGTCGCGGCGGGCGAGCCCGATGGAATTTGCGCCGTAAGCGTGCCTGAATTGCCCGAATACATCTCGGATTGGGCGATTGTTATATTTATATTCAGCCCGCTGTATTCGTACGCGCCGATTGTCGGGGCTGTTTTAGAGCGGGCGACGCCGCGGGCGTCGGTTGAAGGCATATTGCTGCCTGTCGCCGCCGCTTCGATTGCGGAGCTTCCGCTTTGAACCGCCATAGTGTAAACTTCGCCGCCGTTGTCTGCCAATTCGTCAAGCTTGGGATTTTCCGCAGTGTTGCCCGCGCCGGAATAGCCGCCCTCGACGACCGAATAAGTGATTTTGGGCGTGGAGCTGCTTGTATAGACTTCGCTGCCGCTTGTGTTTGCCACGTTGCCCCACAAAATCGAATTCACAACTTCGGGAGTCGCGTTTTGCGAATAGAGAGCGCCGCCGTTGTACCTTGCGGAATTGCCCGAAATTGTGGAGTGGACGATTTTTGCGTTTGAATTTTCGCGCGCGTAAATTGCGCCGCCGAAATACGCGGAATTTTCTGAAAACGTGCAGTTTTCGATTGTCGGATTTGACGAAGTGTAGGCGTAAACCGCGCCGCCGGAAGAGGACGCGCTGTTGCCCGCAAACGTGCTCGATTTTATAATCGGGCTCGATTCGTATGCTTCAACCGCGCCGCCGTTTGTCGCGGAATTCAAGCTGAACTGGCATTTTGAAATTTCTGCGGCCGAGCCAGAATTGTTGCGGATTGCGCCGCCGTTGTACTTGGACTTGTTGTTATAGAAGTACGAAGACGAAATTTTGGGAGAGGAGCCGACATTGCAAATTGCGCCGCCGTAATAGGCGTAGTTGTTTAGGAAGTCGCAGTCTGTAAAGCTTGGACTTGCGGAGTTTTGGTTTACAACAGCGCCACCGTTATTGAGCGAATAGTTGTCGACAAACACGCAGTTTCGGATGGTCGGGGACGAAGCACTGTTAAACATTGCGGCACCAGACTTGTACTCCTCCTCCGTTGCGTCGTCATAGCCACCCCTGATTGTAAAGCCGTCGAGAACTGCGGAGCTGTTGAGCGCGATGGAACTCGGGTGGAAGAACACTCTGTAGGCGTTTTCGCTTTTTGTTGAAAGATCCGACAATCCGTCGCCGTCGGTGTCGGCGTCGTTGCCTGACAAGTCGGCGGTAAGGATAGTTTCGTTTGCGTCGGGGTTTCTGTCCTCAAATTCGGGCTCGCCCGTTGCGGGGAAGCCGCCGTAGACTTCGACGTCGTTTTTAAGCGCGAACGCCTGCTTGCGGTCGCGGTTAGAGGCGTTTGCGCCGTTTACGGGATACGTGCCCGCCGAAACGTAAATGCGGCTTTGCGAAACCGCTGCGTTGAGCGCGGTAGCCAAATCCGAGTAGGCGTTGGCCCAGGAAGATCCGTCCTTGTTGCCCGAAGCGTTGCTGCGCACATAGAGCAAATCGAAGACGCTTAGCTTGCCGTAGCCCATCTCGTTGAGGCCGCCGTCAGCGTCCAAAACCACTGCGCCGTAATAAAGATTTGCGTTCTTGTCGCTGGAAGTTGCAAGCCTTGAATAGGAAGTTCCCGTTTGCCCGCTCATGATTTTCCAGGGATAGCCTGTATTGCTGGTGGCCTCTATCCAATAATTTCTAATTCCGCCCGTCGCAGCGAAAGCGTAGTTTATATACTTGCCCCTCGCCACATCAATATCCTCTATTTCCTTGCTTGCGACAGAGGTCGGGACAATGTATTCAAACGCGCCAAGAGCGGTCGGAGTCGAGCGCGAGACGCCCCTTATATCCTTTGAGGGGACAGTCAGGCTTGAAAGAACCTCGCTTTGCGTTGCGCCTTTGCCGCGCACCGGCGAGCTTTCCAGAAGCCCCAGATAAACCGGCATTCTCTCAAAGTCTTCCACTTCGATAATGCGGGGGTATACATTTAAAATGCTGATGCCGTTTGCATAACCTCCCTGAATGTCGGAATAGGCGATTACCCAGGAATCCGATATGCTCGAAGGAATTGAAAACGACGAGGAATTGCCCCAGACAATCGAATTGTAAATGGCGCAATTCATTGTGTCTGTTGTGTAGACGCCCACGCCCTTGTTCTTGTAAATCGAGCAGTTCATAAGGAATGTGCGCTCGGAATTCGACAGTTTTAAGCCGTAAGACGACGCGTTGTAGACGACCGCGTTTGTGATGCAATTTTTTGCGCTGTTTGTAAGCTCGATGCCGCAGGCGTCGGAATCCTTAACCATGATATTTTCAAACGTGTTGTTGTTTGAGGCCGACACAATGAGCTTTTTGCCGAACCAGTTGTTTATGGTTGTGTTGTCGCATGAATTTTTGACATTCACCGCGCCCGAAATTTTGCTCTTGTTTAAGTTTATGTTCGTGCCTGTTGATTTGTCCACTGTAACATAGGCAATAGAGCCCGTGGAATTCAGATCGCCTGCAAAGTTTTTTGAATCGGTTATTTCTATATACGCGCCCCCGATGTTGCCGGCATCAAACGAAACATTGTCGCTTGAAGTATTTATTATGTTGCCGTTCCCCGTTCCTGAAAAAGTCATATACGGGTTTGATACATTTGAAAACATGTAATTGCCGCCCATTCCTTTCAGCTCGTAGTGGTAATTTTCCGTTATCCGATTTTTGATATTTGTGTTGTCAAACCAAAGCTGCCCGCGCCAAACCGAGTTCATTTTTATGGGAGAAACGTCGTAAAATTTATTGGTCCCGTTTAATCTGGAGTTTTCAAATTTGATATAGTTTTCGCTCCAAGCCCTGGACATACTCAAATTGCCGCTAATAAAGCTGTTGTATATGGAAAAAGAAGAGTATTTTGCTTCCGCAGTTCCGTCCACATATATGCCGTCGATGGCGGCATTTTCTGTTACGCGGGGATAGTCTATGCCGTTTGCGATTTTTGAAATCTTTGTTTGCAAATTTTGCGTGTTGAAAGAAGTGTCGGGAAGCGTTCTTTGCGATTTATCGGTTTCATTGCCGTTGAATTCCCCGACGAGCCTAATGCCGTTTTTCAATGTCACAGTTTCGCTGTAAGTGCCCTTTTCAATCCAGATTTCCGAGCCATAGCAGGCGGCGTTTATCGCTGCGGAAATCGTTTTCTTTGCATTGTTCCAGGTTAAACCGTCGTTAGAGTCGCTGCCACTCGTTTTAACGTAAATTACGGGCTCTCCCGCGCTTACGGTAAACTCTTCGCTCTCCATCAAGCCGCCGTCGTAAATCGCCATTACGCTGTATTTGGCGGATCCCGAGCTTAGAGAATCAGTCAAAGAGCCGTCTTCGTTCGATTCGACTTCGACCCCGTTTTTATACCAAATGTATTCCAAAACGTTTGAATCGGTATGCCCGCGCAATGTGAATTCATAGCCTAGCGCAAAAGTTGAGGCCTGCTCGTCGGCGCAAATATTTATGCGCTCGACAGTGTTTTGATATTCGCACGCGCCGATTGTCGGGGCGGTCTGGGATCTTGTATAGCCGCGCTGGTCGGTCGTCACCAGAGAATCCACAGTCGCCTTGCCTATTGCGGAGCTGCCGGCTGAAACTGGCATCGTTTCGGTCGGACCGCCGTAGTCTCCAAGCGGCAAAAGCTTCGGATCTTTACTCGGATCGCGATATTTTTGGCCGACAATTGAATTTACAGGCGAGACGTCGAGATTTTCATAACCCACCCCGTCGGATGTCATATTGTCCCAAAATATGCAATTTTGGGGCTTATATGCATTGTCTGTGGCTCCATTGGTTGAAACGACATATCTTTGGCTTGTAACATTTTCAAAGAACGTGCAATTTCTGATTTTTGAATTATAAGATGAAATGGCAGAAGGCCCGCTTAGGGAATAATTTCCTACATATGTAGAATTTATTATTGTGCCATCCTCCGCAATCACCATTGAACTTTTAATAAACTTTGAACTGTTTTCACTATACACGGTCGTGGTTATGTTCGAATTAAAGTCCGATATTTCAAAATTTAATTTTCCTGAATTATTTATATTATTTTCAAATAAACAATTTGAAATTTTGAGATTGTTTCCGAATACAATAGAAGAATCTATATCGTTTTTTGCCGGGAAGTTATATGTTGCTTCTCCAAAAAACACATCATATCTATCCAAATATGTTACGCCTTCTCCGTGGGGCAGATATAAAGTATCGTCCGCCTGAAGCGAAACTTCGTTATTTACAAATTTTGACGATTCCAACAAACCATTTATTTTTAAAATTTTGTTTTCAGAAAAACCTTTTAAATTTACTGTCTGATATATCCTAATCACACCAGTACTGTACGACGATATTTTGTCAGCGGCGGCAGAGATTGCTTGTTCGTGCGCGGATAAAATCCTTGATTTGATTTGCTCTGAAACCAGAGAAATAATTCTTTTATTATTAACAAAAGAACAATTTCTCATAATAGAATTTTCATGATCCAACATTACAAAACATCCGCTGCCACTAATACCAATAGAAAGGTCGACCGAAGCCCATGATTGGTCAATTTTTTTCATGCTGACAGTCGTGCTTAAACTTGTCATCCCCTTTGTGTCTGAATTATTTTCGAATGTGCAGTTCGAAACGGTTGTTATTTCGTTTGAATAAATCAGCTTATAAGACGAATTTGTAAACGAGCAATTTGAGATTGTCGATTTGCCATCCGTATATTTCTGGGCAAGAAAACCTGTTCGCGATGTCAGATTCGTAAATGTGCAGTTTGATATGCTTGTATTTTGCGACTTGCACTCTTTATAAATAGTGGCGTTGGAAAAACTCGACCCCGTAACGGAAAGGCTGGAGCTGTCGTTCAGCTGCGAGCCCGAGCAGTTAATAAATGTGGAATTTGAAATCTCCAATCCGCCCGCGGAATTTAATTTGTAGCTGTTGGTAAGCGAATTGAAATAGCAATTCTGCAAAGATGTGGTTTTTGCGGAAGTATATTCCAAGCCGGTGGTTGAAGACTCGAATTTTATGTTTCTTAGTATGGGGCCGCCCGCGCTAATTTTCATGGAGTTTGTCGAGCCCGCCTTGATTGAAAAGCCGTCTATGACGGTTAAGTCGTCTATATTAGAATCCGAGATGGTGAAAACATTTTCGGAGTTGTCGGTAGATGAATTGACGTCCCCGATATTGCCGCTTAAAATTGTCGCGTATTTTGAAGGGTCGCGGTTTGACATTGCGGGAGTTCCCGTCTTCGGGAAGCCGCCGTACATTTTCACCCCGTTTTTCGTCGTAAAAGACAATGTTTTGTCGGTGTTATTGCTTGCGTTGTCAGTCGGATAATAAGTGCCTTCCGCAACCCAAATACTGTCGCTTGATTCCGCCAAATTCATCGCCGCCTGGATCGTTCTTTTTGCCGTCGCCCAGCTTAAGCCGTTGTTGGAGTCGTCGCCGTAAGTGCTGACCATGTACACCTTGTCAGCCGCGTAAGACGTTGCCGCAAGAAGCGAAATCCAGAATATTGACAATATTTTTTTCATATCTAACTCCTATTTATTTAAAATTTTATTGTTTGCCGCCTTGTTCAAAAGCCAAACATAGCGGTTTGCAAAGCCCTTTAAATCCATAATGCGGTCCGAAGCAAACTTGCCCGTATCTATGCTGTATTTGGTATAAAAAATTCCGTTCAGATCCGAAGGCAGTTTTGGCTCCGCGGCATCGCCGGGCATCATCAGGAAAACATCTTTTTTCAGAGCCATCGCCATGCCCAATTCCATCATTACATTTGGGTTGAAAAGATTTTTATTTGATTCCGCAGATTTCTTTTTTTTATTTTTTTTGGAAGGCTCTTCCTTTTTTCTTTCCACAATATCAAATGCCAAAATATCCGCACTTTTTATTTTATTTAATATGTCGCAATAAACAAAACCTGTGTGCCCTCCCCTCAAACGCTGCACGCTGAGTTTTATTCCGTATTCGGAAAATCTTTCTTCAAAATTATCTTGGTATTTGTTGAACACCGGCTTCAAAAAATTCTTCCAATGTTCGTCCTCATCGGGATCCCCCGCCCAAGAATACCCGATAAAAACCCTGACTATTTTTT
>JAFXRX010000066.1 GCA_017526045.1 Opitutales bacterium | reverse complement strand
TGGCGCGACAGGCCGAAGTGGGCGCGCGTTACATTGCGCCGCCACTATCCGCAGTGGCAGGGGGTTTACAACGTCGGCTTCCGCGCCGTCATCAACGACCCGAAGAAGGCGGCTGAAGTCTTGAAAGTTCCCGCGCCTCTTCCCAAAAAGCCCTTGAAGTTCGGCACGACCGAGGAAAACGAAGTGGATTTGAGCCAGTACAAATCCAAAAACCCCAACGAGATGATTATTAACGGCGGCTTCGATTTTCCATACCGCGAAAAGGGCGGCGTCAACGCCGGCGACATGATTGCCTGGAAGACAAACAAGAACAATTTCGAAGTTTGGAACACGGGCGAAAACGGCGCGCCAAAGCTCAATTCGCGCGGCAAGGAAACGGGCAGGCAGATTGAGATTGCCGACGGCGGCAACGCGCCGTTCGACGTCTGGCAGGTTTTCAGAATTCCCGAATCGTTCCCGCGCGCAAGCGGCGTTCTGACTTTCGAGGCGTGGCCGCGCAAGAGGCAGGAATGCACCGTGAATGTATATGTCAACGCGCGCCTTGTCGCCTCCAAAAAGCTCGAGGGAGCCGACGGGGTTTGGACTAAGAACACTCTCGAAGTCCCGAATTTGTCGGCGGGGCAGACGGTAAAAGTCCTCTTCCGCGAAAACGGCGAAGAGTCTTTGGGCTGGCACCTCGACGACGTCTCGTTCATTCTCTCCAAAAAGAAATAAAAGCTTTTATCAAAAAAGTTCAGGCGGCGCGCGCAGGCGCGCCGCTTTTTTTGCGGGCGTGTGGGCGTTTGCTTTTTATATAAATTTATTTAATTTTTGCTTGACTATGCGCGGGGCTTTTTAGTTTCATATATCAAATACGGCTTTGTGCGGTTTGTTTAACCTCAAATAAAAAATAAAAATGGCAGCATCAAATAAAAAAGCGGGGATGTCTTACGAACGCTACCACATCCCAAATTTGAAACGCGCCCTGGACGTTTTCGAGCTTTTGGCAAGAAACAACAAGGGGCTAACGTTGTCCGAAATCAGCGCGGCGACTAAATATTCCAAAAACTCGATTTTCCGCATCATCTGCACTTTGCAGGACTGCGGCTATGTCGTAAAGGACAAGGACGGCCGCAAAATCGTCATGTCGCGCAAGCTCGCCGCTTTGGGCTACGCGGGCTTTGGAGAGTCGAACATCGTCGAAAAGAGCATGGACGTAATCCGCGCAATGCGCGACGAGCTCGGCGAAACCGCGATGCTCGGCACTCTTTTGCAAAACGAATGCGTGATGATTGAGCAGGCTCCCGGCCGCTTCTCGTTCAAATTCTTGGGCGAAATCGGCATGAGAATTTCCCTGCAGGTTTCGGCTCCGGGCAAGGCGATTTTGGCGTATCTTTCCAAGGACGAAATCGAGCAGCGCGTAAGCAAAATCAAGTTTGTCAAGTACACCGACAACACGATTACAAGCAAGCGCGACTTCATGAAGGAATTGGAGCAGGTCAAGGCTCAGGGCTACGCATCCGATTTCGGCGAGGAAATTGCGGGCGTGCACTGCCTGGGCGCGCCGGTTTTCAACGCTCACGCATATCCTGTCGCCTCCGTTTGGATTACGGGGCCTGCGTCGCGTTTGCCGAAGGAAAAGTTTGACGAGGTCGGCAAGATTGTGCGCTCGTATGCCGACAAAATATCCGAACGTTTGGGCTATAATTTAATATAACTGGGGACGGGAGCGGTGCAAACGCGTTATAGCTTTGCATAGCTCCG